>JAHEIV010000330.1 GCA_024639205.1 Deltaproteobacteria bacterium
GTGTCGATGATGCTGTGAAGTTTCTCCGTCGACTCATCCACGCTGTCGCCGGCCCAAACCGCTCCGAGCTGCCGGGCGAACGCCCTTTCCTGCGCGCTCCTGGCAAAAACGAAGACCTTGACGTTCGGGTACTGGCTGCGAACGGTTTTCAACACCAGATGGCCGGACGCACCGAATCCGGTCAGCCCGAGATTCTGCCCGTCTCGCAACCCTGTCAGCCGCAGAGACCGGAGGCCGATGGCACCGGCGCACAACAGCGGCGCCGCTTCGGCGTCGGTGAAGACATCGGGAATGGGGTGGGCAAAGGCTTCCGGAACCTTGATGAACTGAGCATAGCCGCCGTCCACATCTCGCCCGGTGGCCTTGAAATCCATGCATAGATTTTCTGCCCCGGCCAGGCAGTGTGGGCATAGACCGCAGGCCGAGTAAATCCAGGCCACACCGACACGAGCCCCCAAACGAAACCGCTCCGCAAGGGCGCCGGTTTCAACAACACGGCCGACGACCTGGTGCCCGGGTATGACCGGAAGAGCCGGCGGCGGTGTGCGGCCTTCGATTTCATCCAGTTCGGTATGGCACACGCCGCAAGCAGTCACCCTGATTAATACGTCTTTTTCTCCCGATACCGGCCTGGCGATCTCGACTGACACCAGGGGTATCCGGTTCTTCTTCAAGTCGGTTATTTGTCGGCAGATCATCGCTTTCACGGCTGCACCGATGGATTTTTTAGCGTTAATGCATGGTCGTCGCAAACAACGGTTTGTGCCAATAATGTGATACCGTTCACGTTGAAGCGGCGGGTCAGCGTAATCAGTCAGGCTCCTATCGCAGAGCGGGAGGCCTCAGGTAGCCCCCTGAGGGGGGCTTGAAACGCTGTTTAGGTTCTGGTTCTCTTTGTCCCGCGCCGAGCATCGGCGAGGTGAACGGAAAAAATCGCGCGGACCTGCTTGAGTCCGCCGCAGGCGGGCGAGTTTTCGCGCGCTCCGGCCGCATCGACGACGCGCAGGATCAAGCGGGACACGGGCGGTTTCTTTTGGTTCGTTTTCTTTCACGCGAAAGAAAATGAACACAAAAAAACACAACGTTACGTTAGAACCTTTCCGGGGCCTCCACCAGAGGTAAAGGGCTGAGATCGATAATAAGAAGAATCCATCACGGCTTGTCAGCGACCGCCCGCAGTCAAAGGGTTATCCACCAGCGTAAAGCGCCAGGCGCAAAAATAGTCGTCCGGATGAGAATCGGGTGGACAGCTGATACAGGCCGTCGAAATCCGCGGGTCGATCGTTCGGGCAAAGTAGGCATACTCCACCAGACCGCCGGTTTTGCAGGGATAATCCTCGAGCCCCTTACGCTGGCGTGCCGATTGCACGCGGCAGTCGTTCATCTGAAATACAAGACTGTCTGGCCCCTCATCGATAAAAGACTGGGTGTTGATGCGGGCATAGAGTCGGTACTGCAAGGCTTTTTTCAGACCACCCAGACCGGGTTGCGACGGAAGGTCGAGGAGTCTTTTGATCGACCAGGCCTCGAATGGCGAAAAATGGGCCCAACAAGAATCGTTGCAGCGCTTGGCATCGTTCATCCCGTGATCGAATTCGACGGCCTGAAACCAGACCCCGTCGTTGGCCAACCAGTTTACCGACACACTGTCAAGAAGCGCAAGCAGGGAATCCCTCGACATCTTCAGCAACGGTTCGGGGACACCGTTTTGCATTCGAAAGCCAAGTTGCCTGGACAACCTTTTGAGCTGAATTTCGACGCTGCGTTCCGAGGCCGCACCCAGGGCTTTCAGGGCCGCGTCAAGCCCCATCTGGTGCCGCACTTCAGTAAACCACAACCCGTAATGGACGACAATCCTATGGAACATGTCCAATACCAGACGCGAGAGTTCTTCCTGCGAAAGATCTTCGATTTTTCCCTGAGTGAATGTCATCGAATCCTCCTTGCCGGCTGGCGAACTGTCGCGGCCGCCGGCCGGTTGATCAACCGGTCAACGCGTTGACGGGACAACCGGATCGACGACCACAAACCGGAACAGATTCAACGACCTACGGCAATGCCGGAGGAATGGCTTGTGAACCGCTCAAAGCGGTCTTTTTAAACCATCCTTTCTGACAAACAGACAGTCATTGAACTATAGTAATCATCGCCTCATTTATTCGTTAACTCCCGGGACTGTCAAACGTTGGGAAACTCCCCAGCAAAGTTGGGGGTACACCTATGATTATTAGGGCTGAAACCGCTCTGGTAGTACCGCGCTGGGAGACCAATCAGCGGGAACGTTCTGGCGCGGTTGTTCTCCCAGTTTTTCTTTACGCTTGCTGAGGCCGGGTCGTGCAAACTTTGGATGGCCTTCCTTCAGGGTCCGGCCATTGATGACAGCCTCGCTGCGCAGCCTTTTACCCACGGTCCGTTCGATCTGCCTTCCAAGCCAGAGCACCCGATCGACGTCGTAGCCGTGCGCGATGCCCATCTCATCGATCTGAACCAGCATATCCTCCAGACAGGTCAGCCCCACGTAACGGGGATCCTCGTAGTAGTAGTCTCCGGTACCCGGTACCGGGCAATCATCCAGAAAATTAGCCGGCTGGCCGCCCATGCCCCCCAGCGTTGCTTCGAAATGTGTGATTCCGGCCTGCAACGTGGCCAGAATCGATGCCGAAGACACGCGCTTGGTTTCGTGGAAATGGGCAATGTGGACGGATGTATCCGGAATCTGGTCCAGAATCATGGAGAAGTAGCGGTACACGTCCGGGGCCGAGGCACTACCGTCGTGATCGGCGTGCTCGATGTCGGAAGCACCGATAGACAGCCAGCGCTTGGTAAACTCCACCGCATCCTGAAGTTCCGTGGCTCCGGCAATCGGGCTGCCCCAAATGGTGCTGACCGTACCGCACATTTTCAAACCCGCGTCCCGGCACTTTTTAATGGCGCGTTCGGCTTCCTTCCAGTATTCGGGCAGGGTGAGGCCGGAATTGGCAAAGTGGTGCTGTTCTTCCGTGGACACCATCATCAGGCAACGGTCCGGTCCGATCCCTCTCTCCTTCAGGCGAATGGCCTGATCCACAGCCCCCTCCCGGATCGTTACGGCCGTCACACAAATGTCATCCGGATTGATCCCGCGCTTGCTGCACCGCCTTTTGAATAGATCGCTCCGCAATGCCGCCAGCACCTCCTCGGCGTCACTGAACTGAGGCATTAGATACGGGTTGCCGAGGTTGGTAACCTCGATGTTTCGGCAGCCGGCAAAGATCATTTCCTGGGCATAAAAAATTTTTGCGCGGGTTGAGATGAATTTTTCCAGGTGCTGAAATCCGTCTCTGACCGTGATGTCGCCTATGGTCACTTTTTTGGGCATTCTCGGAAAAATTTTCCAATAATCGTATTCTGTCATTCTTTCACCTCACTTGCTAAAAAGGTTCGTTGTTGCTCAATCAATTAGAATACTCCATTTAATGTCACTCACTCCCCAACCGGCCAACCTTCCCCCTCTTACTTCCCCTTGTACACCGGCTTGCGTTTCTCCCGAAAAGCCGTCAAACCCTCCAGACGGTCTTCGGTTGGTATGCAAACCCAGTAGGCATTTGATTCGATGGCCAGTCCGGTGTGCAGATCGGTTTCCAGTCCGTAGTTGATGGCATACTTGGCCTGCTCGACGGCGATGGGACCGGTTTCACAGATCATAGCGGCCATTTTTCGGCATTCATCGAGCAGTTCTCCCGGTGGGCAGACGTTGTTCACCAAACCGATTGCGAGCGCTTCGCCAGCGCCGACCCGGCGTCCGGTGAAAATCAGCTCTTTGGCTTTGCCCTTGCCCACCAGCCGCGGCAGTCGCTGGGTGCCACCGGCACCCGGGATAATGGCCAGGCGGGCTTCGGTCAACCCCATGGTGGCTGTGTCAGCGGCGATGCGGATATCGCTGGCCAGGGCGAGTTCCGTGCCGCCGCCGAGCGCCAGGCCGTTCACCGCCGCAATGACCGGTTTGTTAAGAAACTCGATGGTCGTGAAGAGATTGCGGATCGTGAATATATACTCCTTTACCTTGTCCGGCTTCAGGCCGGCGCGTTCTTTGAGATCCGCACCGGAACAGAAGGCTTTTTCTCCGCTTCCTGTAATGATCAGCACT
>JAHEIV010000331.1 GCA_024639205.1 Deltaproteobacteria bacterium
ATAGGAAAGTAAGGGCCCCGCATTGCTCGACAAAACAATCAAACTGCTTCACCTTTTGATCGGACTTTTGTTCATACTGCCGGTGGCATGGGTTTATCCGAAAAAGAAAAACCTGGTGCTGTTCATCGGTAATGGAGACGGCCAGTTCAGGGACAACGTCAAATACCTTTATCTTCATTTTTTCCGTTCGTCCCTTTCGAATATCGAGTTTTTTTTCCTGACAGAAAACAAACAGGTGCTGAATCAGCTGCAGCAGCATCAACTTCCGGTTTTGTTTTTTCCGCGATGGGGTACTTTCCGCAAAATGCTGCAGGCTTCAATTGTCGTATCAGACAACTTCGCATGGATCAAAAAAGCCAAATATCACTTCCTTGTACGCGCACGTAAAGTGCAGCTTTGGCACGGTTGCTCCATCAAGCGACTGGAGCTCGACGATCCGCTGTTAAAACCTACTCCGGCATCAGTCGTTGGGAAAATCCTCTACACCGCCGCCGGCCGGTTTCCTACTTATGATCTTTTTCTATCGACCTCGGAAGCAAACACGCAGAACATCTTCAAACATGCTTTCCGTTACAGACAGATCGTTGAAAGCGGATACCCCCGAAACGACGTTTTCTTCCGCCAGCCGGATTCTTTCGATCAGATGGGAATCGATAGGGCAATTTTCAAAAAGGCCGTGAGCCTAAAAAATCAGGGGCATAAAATCGTGCTTTATGCGCCCACCTATCGGGACACTGGAGAAGGTGACGACTTTTTAGAAGAAAACGCGCTGGACATCGACGTGTTGAATCGTTTTGGAAAAAAACACCGGTTCATATTCGTATTCAAGGTCCATCCGAATCGCCGGTTTGAATTTGACTTCAATAGCACCCCTCACCTGCTGCTGTATCAATCAGCAGCAGATGTTTATCCTTTTCTCTCGCTGGTGGATCTTCTTTTGACGGACTATTCATCAATCTTCTTCGATTATCTGCATTTTGACAGGCCGATCGTGTTTTTCCCCTATGATTACGAAAAATATATCCGCAACGACCGGAACCTGAAATATGATTACCACTGGGTGACACCGGGTCCGAAATGCACCTGCCAAAGCGACATGCAGCATACGATCGCCGGCTGCCTGCTGGAGAAAAAATATGATGAATATCGGCAGAAAAGAAAAGAAATATTTGAAATGTCCTTCACCCGGCGAGACGGGAACTCCTCAGAGCAAATCATGCGCCGGATAATTACACAGTGCGATATTTGAGCAGCTCTGGGTCGGAATCGTCCTACTCTCACCGGGGCTGTCAGTAAAGAACAAAAAGGGGAATTCGAATGAAGGTTTTAGTGACCGGCGGCGCCGGATATATCGGTTCGCATTGCTGTAAGCAGCTGCACCGACAGGGCTATCAGCCCGTCACGATCGACAACCTGGTTTATGGCCATGCGAAAAACGTCAAATGGGGGTCGTTTTACCGTGGAGATATCCAGGACGACCAGCTGCTGGAGCGGATATTTTCAGAAAACGATATCGGCGCGGTCATGCATTTCGCAGCCTTTGCCTATGTGGGCGAGTCGGTGGAAGAACCCCAGAAATATTATACCAACAACCTGCGCAACACCATCACCTTGCTGGAGAAAGTTCTACAGCACACCGTTTCCTGTTTTATTTTTTCTTCCACCTGTGCCACCTATGGCCTTCCGCAAACAATACCCATCGATGAAGACCACCCCCGGGCCCCCATCAACCCTTACGGCAGCTCGAAGTACATGATCGAACGGATCCTGACAGACTACGGCAAGGCGTATGACTTTCGATTCACGAGCCTGCGGTATTTCAACGCAGCCGGGGCGGACCCGGACGGCGAGATCGGAGAGGACCACACGCCGGAAACCCACCTGATCCCTTTGATTCTGGACGTGGCCAAGGGCCGGCGTGAAAATCTAAAAGTTTTTGGAAACGATTACGACACCGATGACGGTTCCTGCGTGCGGGATTATGTTCATGTAACCGACCTGGCGGATGCCCATGTGAGTGCCCTCGAAAAACTGCTCGGCGGTGCCCCCAGCGACTTTGTAAACCTGGGGACCGGGCGCGGTTTTTCCGTCCTGCAGGTCATCGAACAGGCAGCTGCCGTAACCGGCAAAAAAATCGCATACGAAATCGTCGGCAGGCGCCCGGGCGATCCGGCGGTGCTGATCGCTTCCAACGCAAAAGCTCGAACCGCCCTTGGCTGGAAACCGAATCTTTCGGACCTGAAGACAATTGTTCAAACAGCCTGGAACTGGCACCGTGGGATCTGAATTGCCGCGAGGGAGATATTCGAATTGCGAATCCTGGTCCTGTCCAAACGTCAGTACATGAACAAAGATCTGCTGGACGATCGCTACGGCCGGTTCCGCGAGATTCCCCTGGCACTTTCTAAAATGGGTCATCAGGTCGCAGGGTTGTGCCTGAGTTATGCCGATAAAAAACAGGGCCACATATGGGACGGAAAGGTTTGCTGGGAAAGCCTCAATGCCGGCCGCAGTAAGTTGCCCGGCCTGATGCGGTATATTTCCAGAGCCGGAAAGATGGCTGCAAACGCTGAAGTCATATGGGCCTGCTCGGATTCCTTTTACGGCATTATTGGACGGTGGGCTGCACAAAGACATCGAATACCGCTGGTGTTCGATCTGTACGACAACTTCGAGTTCTATCTGGCTGCGCGGTTGCCGGTGGTGAAGCAGCTTTACCGCCTTGCGGTTCGCCGAGCGGATGCGGTAACCTGCATCAGCGAGCCGCTGAAGTGTCTGGTTGCCGCATACGGAAGGAGCGATAAGGTATCGGTTCTGCAGAATGCAGTGCGCACTGATCTTTTCCGGCCGATGGACAAAGCCGATTGCCGGCGAAAACTCGGTCTGCCTCTGCACGCCGTCATTGTCGGCACTGCCGGCTCGTTGTACCGCAACCGGGGGATCGAGGCGCTGTATACCGCCTTTCAGCAGCTGCAGCCCCGGCATCCAAATATTCATTTAGCTGTTGCCGGCCCTCGAAACGCTCCGCCCCCCGGCGATAAAAGAATACACGATCTGGGAATCATGCCCCTCGATGCGGTGCCGATGCTTTACAATGCCTTGGACGTGGCTGTCATCTGCAACCGGGACAATGCTTTCGGCCGCTACTGCCACCCCCAGAAAGCCGTCGAGATCATGGCCTGCAAGGTGCCTCTTGTGGCGGCACGGGTCGGCAGCATGGCCCAATTGTTCAAGACCAACCCTGACTGGCTCTACGAGCCCGACAAACCGGTTTCCCTGGCGTCCGCCATTGCCGACCGGATCGAAAACCCCGCAGCAGATTATCCGGCCGCTTCCGCCTGGGATGACCAGGCCCGCAAACTGGAACGGTGGATGGCCGACCTGCTGCAGCGCTTTTAGCTGCCCCGCCCTGCAACAGCATTTATCAGATCCCGGTACTGGCCGGCCACGATCGGCCAGTCAAATCGCTGCGCGACATGCCGGCGTCCGGCGTGACCGAGTCTGGCCCGCAGCTGCGGGTCGCTTAGCAGCCGAATCACACTTTCGGCCAGGCGTTCGGGATTTTTTTGCGGAATGACCAGACCGGTTTTCCCATCTGTGACGATGTCCGCCATCCCCGGCAGGTCCGTAACGACGGTCGCGCACTCACAGCCGAGTGCCTCGACCAGAACCAGCCCGAATCCTTCGCGCTCCACCGAAGGGAAAACGACGACATCGGCCTTCCGATAAAGCGCGGCCAGCGATTCGTTCTTCACCGCCCCCGCGAACACAACCCTCTCCTGCATGCCTCTCTCGGCGACTTTTTTCTGCAGGTTCTGTTTTTCCTGACCGTCACCGGCAATGATAAGCGATACCTTCGGGTGCGATTCCGCAATTATCGGCAGGGCATCGATCAGATAGCGCACGCCCTTTTGTTCCGTCAACCGGCCGGCATACAAAAGCTTCTCAGCGCTTTTTCTTCGTGGCGCCGGGCAAAAACGCTGCTGCAGATCTACTCCCATGGGGATTACGTGGATGGCTGCACCCGGCACCTGCAACCGCCGGAGGTCCGTGGCCATCGATCGGCTGACGACGGTAACAGCGGCGCTTCGGGTCGCAACAGCCCGTTTCAGCAT
>JAHEIV010000015.1 GCA_024639205.1 Deltaproteobacteria bacterium
GCCGAACACGATGGCAACGATCAAGGCTCCGTGCATGGTTGACGATCCTTATACCCGTATCGATTTTAAGTAGTGGTGACCGGTTCTATCCGACCGGCTGGGGCAGCCCGGCCGGCTCGCGGCCAATCGGCCGAAAAGAAAACGGACCGACAGCGGCTGCGGGTTGTTTCTATCCCTGGCCGGTGGAGTCTGCATCGCCTGCTGCCGGCTTTTTCAACGCCTGCAATTCATTCTCTATTTCATCATCGAGCGTCAGTGTGTCAAGCTCTTCGTCCAGGCGGTTTTTACGACCGAAATTGACCAAATCCGCCTCTGTTTCCATCCGGTCGATCCGGGTTTCCAATGCTTCGAATTTGAGAACCACCTCTGAGCTGTCCATCCGGCGAATCTCCTCTTGGGCGCGGATTCTTCGTCGGGCGTGTATGTGGCGCTGGATCAGAAGACGCTGTTTTTCGCGTGCGGACTTCAGTTTATCCTCCAGCTGGCGGATATCGTCGTGATACTTCTCGACCAGCGAGTGGAGTTCTGTGATATCATTGTTTAGCGTTTCTGCCAACCGGCTGTATCGTCTCTTTTCCTGCAGTGCTTCGCGGGCGAGGTCGTCTCTTCCCTTGCTGACGGCCAGGGCAGCCTTTCTTTGCCAGTTGGATGACCGGTCTGCGGCTTCGTCCAATCGGCGTTGCACTTTCTTGGCATCGGCCATCACCCCGGCGCAGGATGCTTTGAGCTCTACCAGGGTGTCTTCCATCTCCCGGATCATCAGTTTGATCATCTTTTCAGGATCTTCGGCCCGGTCCAGCATCGCGTTGATGTTGGCGCTGACAATGTCTCGGAATCGAGTGAATATACCCATTTTTATACCTCCATTTGTACGCATATTTGGGGAGACGACAATCTGAATAGCACGTTGCATGCCACATGATCATTGTGCAGTCATTTCAATGGATTGCGCAAAATCGGCTTGACAAGCGACCCATTAGAATGGTATATTTTACACATATTTAGTAAAATAAACACATTTACAGCATTTTTTACCATTTCATTCGGGCGAGAGGAGTGAGACATGCTTCGATCGAACATGAAGGCAGGAAACCGAGAGGCTATCGGGCAGTCGGAAGCATTCCTGGAATTCCAGGAGCGGCTCTCACGGGTGGCTCCGGTGAACCGTCCGGTCCTGCTTCTCGGAGAGCGCGGAACCGGCAAAGAACTGGCGGCCTACCGTTTGCACTACCTGTCCGGTCGCTGGCAGGGGCCGTTCGTGACCATAAACTGTGCGGCTTTGCTGCAGACCTTGATCGAATCGGAGCTGTTCGGATATGAAAAGGGCGCTTTCACCGGAGCTGCCGGTCGACACACAGGGCGGTTTGAAGCTGCTGACAGCGGTTCACTGTTTTTAGACGAAATTGGCCACATACCGATGGAGGTGCAGGAGAAAATTCTGCGGGTTGTAGAATACAACACCATCGAGCGGGTGGGAAGTGTCGACAGTGTCGGTGTGGATGTTCGCTTGATCGCAGCCACCAATGCCGATCTGCCGGCTTTGGTCAAAACCGGTCGATTTATGCGGGATCTTCTCGATCGACTCTCTTTCGAGGTTCTTTTTCTGCCTCCCTTGCGGCAGCGAAGAGATGATATCCTCCTGCTGGCCGAGTACTTTGCGGCCCGCATGTCCTTCGAGTTGGGTCGCGAAGAAATACCGCAGTTCAGCGACACCGCTGTTCGAGCGCTGGTTGACTACCGCTGGCCCGGGAATATACGGGAGCTAAAAAACGTCGTCGAGCGGGCAGTATATCGCTCGGATACGCAGCAGATTGTCGACGTCACATTCGATCCGTTTCGTTCACCGTTCGAAATCATACCGGAGCCGGAACGGCAACAAGTGACGCCGCCGGCCGACGAGCCGCCGCCATCGGATGGTTCCTACCAGGATGCAGTGCGCCGGTTTCAACTAAGACTGATCGGCAAGGCGCTGCAGGATGCAAAATACAGTCAGAAGGCGGCAGCGGATCGGCTCGGACTTACCTATCATCAGTTTCGGGGATTGTACCGAAAGTTTGCGGCTGAGATTCGACGGTTATAGCCCGAGAGGGTCAGGCGGTATTATCGAAACGAGAGCAGACGGTCGTCACTGCCCTGGCCACGGTGCGCAGCCGCGATCGGGTTCTGCGCCAAACGACGAACCAGTAGAGCCGTTTATACTTGCGTTTTACCCGCTGGATCTCGTGCCGTATCGGGCGGGCGCTTTGGCAGAAAGTCGTTACGCACACTTCCGGTCGCAAAGTTCCGGGAAAAATGCACGGGCCCTTCCCCTTCTGGAGAAAAACACAATCGGTTCTGTACAAGAGGTCTTCTTTGAGCAAGCATTCGCGGGCTCTGGACCGGATCTGAGGGGCTAGAGTCAGAATGAACACCAGGTCCCAGTGACTGATGATGGGATCCAGTTCGATGTTGCGGCAACAGATTCCCGCACAGTGGTCGATGCACCGTTTCATCTGTTTTTCGGCGGCGCTCAGCAGGGCCGCCTGTGCCTCCCGGATTTCATTGCAAATGTGCAGCAGGCTGCTCTGATCTGCAGGATCCATTTGTTTGAGAAGTCGCTCGGCCCTGCGAAACTTGTAAGCCAGACTCATTGAAAACCACCCCTGTCACAGAACAGCCATCGTTGCGCTTCCTGTGCCATCTTGCGCCAACGCGTTTGCTTGGCACCACAGGCTGCATGGTAACGAAAATGTGCGAAAAGATCAATTTCTGGATCTGCCGTTTTGCGTTGCCGTATCGGCCGGAGCCGTTTCACGCGACTGTCGGGCGCACCGACGCCGGCGCCATCGTTCATCGAGTCTCTATACACATTGCGAACCGGCGATTCGGTATTAGATTTGATCACATCGGATCGAAAGCGAAAATACCGAATGAGGTAATCTTCGGTATTTCGGACCGGTAGATGAAAGGAGGAGAAATGACGAAAGCAATCGTAATGAATGAAACCGGCGGACCGGAAGTGCTGCAGTGGGTGGATATCGATCCCGGGCCGCCCGGAGAGGGAGAAGCGCTCGTCCGCCACGAGGCCGTGGGATTGAATTATATTGATGTGTATCATCGTTTAGGACTCTACCCCCTGCCCGCAATGCCGGCAACACCGGGTATGGAAGGAGCCGGAGTGGTGGAGGCTGTCGGCCGGGGTGTAACCGAAGTGGCGGCTGGAGATCGAGTCGCCTATGCCGGCCTGCCGCCGGGGGCCTACGCCCAGAGTCGAAATATGCCGGCCGATCGGCTGATCCGGCTGCCGGAATCCATATCCACAAAACAGGCGGCTGCCATGATGCTTCAGGGCATGACGGCACGGTATCTGCTTCATGGCTGCTATGCGGTAAAAAGCGGGGATGTGATCCTGATTCATGCGGCAGCCGGCGGTGTGGGTTCCATCCTCTGCCAGTGGGCCCGCCATTTGGGAGCGACGGTCATCGGTACAGTGGGCACCGATGAAAAAGCAGCACTTGCCAAGGCCAACGGCTGTAATCATTCGATCGTTTACAGCAAAGAAGATTTCGTGGAAAGGGTCAAGGTTATTACCGGCGGCGAAGGCGTCAATGCTGTCTATGATTCGGTGGGTCAGGCAACCTTTCTGCACTCCCTGGACTGCCTGCGGCCGTTGGGCATGATGGTTTCCTTCGGACAGGCATCAGGGCCTGTCGAACCGCTGGATCTCGGGTTGTTGTCGGCCAAGGGATCTCTTTTTCTCACCCGTCCCACCCTGATGACGTATACCGCCGGGCGCGAGGACTTGCTGGCACATGCCGGGGATCTGTTCGATGTGGTATCGAACGGAAAGGTAACCATAGATATTCGCCAACAATACCCGCTTTCCGAAGCGGCCCGGGCGCACGGCGACCTGGAGGCGCGCAGAACCACCGGTTCGACTATTCTGATTCCGTAACGCGATCTGTTTCCGCTGGGGAAAACACGGCCTCGATCAACTCTGTCAGCTGCAGCGGATCCACACTGATACCGTTGACCTTGGCCCCCCAGTGAAGGTGCGGTCCATTGGATCTGCCCGTGGAACCGGCCAGGCCGATTTCCTGGCCCTTGTGAACCATCTGCCCCGATTCGACACGGAACTCGCTGAGGTGAGAATAACCGGTAAACAAGCCCAGACCGTGGTCGATGATCAAGTGGTTTCCGGAATAAAACAGGTTGCTGGCGAACCGGACGATCCCGTCATTGGCCGCATAAATGGGTGTGCCGGTGGATGCCCGAAAATCGACACCGCTGTGGTAGCTCTTCAGCTTTCCATTCAAAACCCGCTGAGATCCGAAGGGGCTGGTCACCTTGCCGGTTGCGGGCATGGCAAACGCTGTATTCCACAACCGGGCGTGGTGGGGAGTCTTGTAGATATTTTTGATTTTGTATCTTTCGTCGGTGATACGACGACGATCGGCCTTGGACGGTGAGACTTTGCTTTTCGGAACCCGCAGCTTCTCCTTTTTAAATCGACCCTGCGTTATTTCGATCGGGATCAGCAGAAAGTGATAACCGCTGCGGTTGGTCCATTCCAGTTTTACATTCCCGCGATCCGGCTTTTGGTAGTAGGAAATACCGATGAACCCGATAAATATGCCGGGGCCCTTGAGCGGATGCGGATATACCGGGATCGCCTTTTCCCCGTGCCAGGCCAGTATTCCAACGATTGGAGCGATCATGTTGCGGGTATTGACTTCCAGCAGCACAGTGTGTCCATTGATGACGGGACCCGGTGTGGTTTGCACCTCGATTCCGTTTGAGTGGGAGACTGAAAACGATTCGGCAGGGATGCTCAATCCGCAAACCAGCAGGCTCACGGTCACCCAGAGCCAAATGGTCCCGAGACGGCGGCGCCGTCCCGGAAAGCCTATTCTTCCGGTTTCCAGTTGGTGGGGGCTATGCGGCATTTTCAACAACTTGGTCATCAGCATTGCTTGCACTGTCCGTATAGGATCATCGACGATTCGTCGATGGCCATATGGGGTGTCCAGTACATTATGGAGAGTTTGTTTCGTTTGAATTACCTTCGGAGAATCTCGTCAGGAAACGATCCAGCTGAAAAAGGCCGCGGATGCACCCGCGCTAGGTAGCGGCTTTGACCGAATCGGAAGGCAGTGGGTCATCGGCTTCGATCAGCTGCATCTCCTCCTCGTAGACAACCACTTTGTTCCGACCGGATTGCTTTGCCGTGTACAAAGCGGCGTCGGCCTTTTTGATTAACAGATCAATGTCATCACTGTCATCCGGATAGGAAGCAATCCCCAAGCTGATCGTTATGCGGGGCAGGTCATCGAATTGCAGGCCGGAGAGTTTCTTGCGCAGTCTCTCCGATACGGTATACGCTTCTTCCTTGTCGGCTTCCGGCAGCAGAAAGACAAACTCCTCTCCACCGTATCTGGCAATAACGTCCACATCCCGGATGTTCTTTTGGAGTAGCTTGGCCACATGCTTCAATACCCGATCACCGGCCGTGTGCCCGAAGGAGTCATTCACGCTCTTGAAATTGTCCAAATCAGCCATGACAATGGAGAAACCCTTGTTGTATCGTTCCGCCCGGTGCAGCTCCTCCTGCAATTTTACGATGAAATATCGGCGGACATACAGACCGGTGAGGGAATCCGTCACCGCCATCTCCCACAGCTGCGCTTTGTTAATGGCGATGGCAGCCTGGTCGGCTACAGCCTTCAGTAGTTCTACATCTTCATCGGTAAATCCGGTATCATCGAGTTTGTTTGTCACATTGATGACACCGATAACGTCGCTGTAGACCAACATCGGGATGCAGGCAATCGAGCGGACATAGGAGGCATCCGGCTCGATAAACAAATCATCTTCCCGGGCCTTGTCAACCACCATCGGCCGTCCGGTTTGAAAGACCCTGCCGGCAATCCCTTCTCCGGGTTTGAAACTTTTGCATGCGATTTCGCTGCTGTTGATCTTTCGCTGGTATACCCTGTCTTTCAAACCGGCCACCACCCGAATACTCAACAGGTTGTTTTCCAGATCGTATAGCATGATGGAACCCTTTTCGGCCCCGGTGATTTGAATGGCCTGGTTTAGAATGTATTCCAGCAGGCTTTTCAGATCGCTGATGTAATTCATGGCACGGCCGATGCTGTAGAGCAAAGAGAGGTTGTACAGCGTCCGGTCCAGTTCTTCCTTTTCTTTTTTGCGCTTCAGATAGAGCCGGCTCGTGTTGATGCTGACCGCCGCCTGGGCGGCGATTTCTTTCAGATAATACAGCTCGTTTTCGGAAAACGGCTCGATAGCCTCCTTATCCCCCAGTGCCAGGAACCCGATGACGTTGCTTCGCATTACCAGGGGTACCAACCACTGTGTCTGGAGTTGAACCAATCCGAACCTTTTAGAAAATTCGGCAAACGCTGGTTGACCGGACGCATCTTGGATGCTGAAGGGCTCGTTTTTCAGAAATTCTTTCCAGATGGAACCAATTTCGGTAAACAGAAATTCCCGGTTCAATGACCCGACCCCATGGGTGTATACAAGCTTGAACATCCTGGTTTTGTTGCGAAATACATAGATAGAAATATGATTGATTCCCATTTTTCGGCTGATCATTTCCGAGAGAATCGGATAGAGTTCATGCGGATCAAGGATGATGCTCAACTCGCGGCTGGCATTCAATAGCTCCGTGAGTTCGACGACTCGCTCATCCATTGATTCGGTGACACTCAGCTTCGCCGACAAATCTGGATCCTCCGCTTCAATTCAGAGATGGGTTCAGTAAATGCCTTATTTTACCGGGTTTGCACTGAAATTGCAATTGTTAACCGCCTGCTGGGAGACCTGGATATCCCACCAGTCGGAGGTGTTCATGGGCAAAACATGGCAGGATGCAGCCATGTTCGGCTATTGCAAGCCATCTGAACCGCCGGTTCTGAATCAGGCCGTCGAATCGAGCACGTGAGCGCCTCATCCATGCCGGAGGGGGTGAGAATTGATGAGATGAAAATGAATCTCATCTGTTCATCTATCGTTTGCATCAGCTTGCGCTTTTGCTTCGTGCAACCTATTGTTGGTAATGCGCAGGCGTGCATATCATCAATTTTTACCTAACGTTCACGAAAAAAACTGGTTGTCGTCAGGCCGTTCTGCATTCATCTCGGACCGGGGGAGGGATTTATCGTACCGCTACCTGCCAAATCGATGATACGACTTCAGGATGTTACCATAAGAGTGCGCGATCGTTTTTTGTTCTCCGGCATCAACTGGGAGATTTTCGATGGACAGAATTGGGCGATTATCGGCCCGAACGGGGCCGGCAAAACCTCATTGGCGGGTGCTCTGGCCGGTGAAGTGCCGGTTGTGGGAGGCCGCATAACCAAAGCGGCGGAACTGCAGCCGGCAGGTAAAATCGGCTATCTTTCTTTTGAGCGCTACCGGGATTTGATCGCAACCGAAGAAGCCCGAGATGAATCCCGCTTTTTCAGCGGTCGATTCACCAATGGTTTAACCACACGAAAATTGCTGGCCGACACCTGCCAGTCCGGTGGCATCATTTCCCCGGAGATGAAGAACCTTCTGAATCAATTGGGGATACAACAGTTGTTGCATCGGTCGGTGCGAGCCCTTTCCACGGGAGAAATCCGATTGGTGTTGATTGCCAGGGAGCTTTTCAAGGCACCCCGGCTGCTGATTCTGGATGAACCGTTCGGCGGCCTGGATGAAGGCTCTTTGCGGCGACTGGCCGGAATCATCGACGAGTTGATGCGGCAGCACGTCCAATTGATCCTGGTGACGCATCATCTCGAAAAGATCGGGTCCTATATAACGCACGTGCTGGCGGTAAAAAACGGGCGGGTGTTTTTTCAAGGGCCACGGCGCCGGGGCTTGGACCCCGGGCGGATCCGGCAGCTGTACGATGTGTCCTCCGGCAAGAGGGAAACAGCGTCTTCGAAAGGTCCGCAAACCACTGGGGCCGGTCCCGTGGATATGGATGCGGTGTATATTGAGATGAAAAACGTCTGCATTCGGTATGATGATCGACCGGTTCTGGATAACCTGAGCTGGATGGTATGCCGGGATGAAAATTGGCAGATCATCGGGCCCAACGGTGCCGGGAAAACGACATTGCTGAGTCTGGTTACCGCGGACCATCCCCAGGCCTATGCCAATGAGATCTATCTTTTCGGCCGGCGTCGTGGGTCGGGGGAAAGCATCTGGGACATAAAGAATCGGATCGGAATGATTTCTTCCGAGTTTCACGTTCGTTATCGAAAACCGATTCCGGCTTTTGATGTCGTGCTTTCCGGGTTTTTCGACTCGGTGGGCCTGTACCGAAACGCGACTTTCGAGCAGCGTCAACTCGCCAAACGCTGGATGCAAACCCTGCAGATTGCGGACAAAGCCGAACGGCTGTTTCACACACTTTCCCAGGGTGAGCAGCGAATGGTGCTGCTGACCCGGGCCATGATCAAGTCGCCGCTTCTGCTGATTTTAGACGAACCCTGCCTGGGACTCGATCCGCCCGCCAGAAAACATCTGTTGGCTTTAATCGATTGGATTGGGCAGCAGCCTGAAACGCAATTGTTGTATGTGACCCATCAACCGGCGGAAACGCTTTCCTGCATTACCCATGAAATGCGGTTTGAAAAATCGGAAGGTGACGGATTTCGCGTTATTCAGGAAGCAGTCGGCAAGCGGAACCCGGCAGGAGTGCCATCAAGGAACGCCCTGAACGGCAATGGGCACCGGAGGTGAATTGGGGCAGGATTCCGCCCAGCCATCGTGGATCACGCCGTTTTCCCTAATCTCTTCAATAAACGTTTCCACCAGGGAGGGATCAAAGCTGCTGCCGCTCAATTTCCGAAGAATATGGAAAGCCTGTCGGCGGCTCTTGCGCTTTTGATACGGCCTGTCGGTGGTGACGGCATCGAAGCAATCGACGACGCTGATGATCTTGGCTCCCAGAGGAATCTTTTCGGCCTTCAGCCCACGGGGATAACCGGAGCCGTCCATTCTTTCGTGGTGGCAATGGACATAGTCGAGCACGGGAGCCAAGATACCAAAGCTCTCGAGCAAAATGGCACCGATGTGCGGATGCTGCTGCACTTCCTCCCGCATCTCTTTGCCCAGCCGTTGGCTCTTGTTGTTGAATATGCGTTTACTCAATCCGATTTTTCCAACATCGTGGAGCAGTCCGCCGATCCCGATGGTATCGACCTGCTGCGGAGGGAGTCCAACTCTGCGGGCCAACCGGATAGCATAGAGCGCAACCCGCCGGGCATGTTCCTGGGTGTAGGGGTCTTTGGTTCCCAACGCGGCATCGATGGCGGACAACGTGCGGATATCGAGTGGTGATGCGGCGCGATATGGGAGATGCGTTGAGGCTGCTGTTTTCATAAGATGATGTTGGCCGGTTCGACCATTCCGGCGATCCTGCCGGATAGGCCGGGCGTCGAGACACACGCGCTCGTCCGGAAAGATTGAGGCCTTATAGAGGATGAGCATGACACTGTCAAGGCTAAAATTAACTGGCGGCCGAATTTTGGGGAAAAGCCCCGCAAAATGACCCGGTATAACGTGGCTCAATACCCGCCACCGCCACCGCCGTTGCCGGATCTGCGACTATCGACAAAAGGCGGTTCCCGCAGCACCAGAGACTCCAGCCGGATGAGCTCGGCGTCGGTGTGGTTGACCACCGGGGCTTTGACGATAATACGGTTTTTCGGTGAGACCGATCGGGCAGCATACACGAACCGGGGGGACTCATGATGTCGGGTTTTCACGGTTTGATGTTTGGTTGGATCCGCCAGGGGGGTTAAATCGGCGATGCCGTAACAAGTGCATATGTATGCGCGCTGTGGATCTGCGTCTACATACACCCCGCTGCCGCGAATCCCGGCAACGACCGTGGGCATTTCAAGACGTTTATGTCCTTGACCGAAGACGGCGAGCATTTTGCCGTTTACGATCCGCAGTACATCGGCGATGTTCTGTTTCATCGCTTCCGCCGATTCCGAGCCGATCTCCAGGCGGGTGGCGTCCCGCACCAGGTAAACATCTCTTCCAATGAGAAATATCGCCATTGCGTCAGTGCCGGTGGTGACGGTATCTCCCGGATTCACCGGGGATCCGGCCTGGACGACCACCCCGTTGATCTTTACGTCTCCTTTGACGAAATACATGCCGGCAGGCGGTTTGTATGTCCCCAAGGCCAGGGCATTTCGCATCATCGCCGGCAAGTGGAAAAAAAAAGACCACCAGAGCCGATCAACAGCCTGAGGAACGTCCGTCGTTCAAAAGGCTGCGGCGTTGTCTGCATCTGTTGCCTCCCGAGTTCCCATCATTGGCCGGTCCACTGCTGCCATGGATTCAGAGCGGGATCAACCGGGATTTACGATGCGCTTTGCGCTGCATGCTCGGGGGTCTGCAGATATCGCTGCAGGTATCGGGCGGTGTGAGAAGTTTCCTGGTGCTGCAGCAGCTCTTCCGGGGAGCCGGCCGCCACCAATCGTCCGCCTCCGGCGCCTCCTTCCGGGCCCAGGTCGATGATGTAATCGGCAGCCTTGATGATCTCCGGGTTGTGTTCTATTAGCGCTACGGTGTGACCGGCGTCAATCAAGGCCTGCAGTACGTCGATAAGGCGCCGGATATCAGCAAGGTGAAGGCCGGTGGTTGGCTCGTCCAGGATGTAGAACGTTCTGCCCCGGGAAGGATAGGCCAGCTGGCGGGCAAGTTTCATCCGTTGCGCTTCGCCCCCGGAGAGGGTCGGACTCGGCTGGCCGAGGCGCAGATATCCGAGGCCGATTTCGCACACGAACTGGATGGGTTGACGAATCCGTCGAATGGCTGAAAAAAATTCGAATGCATCGGCAAATGTGAGCGACAGCACGTCGGCAATCGATTTTCCCTTGTACAGCACTTCTCGTGTTTCCCTGTTGAAGCGGCTTCCTCCGCACACTTCGCAGGGCACATAGACATCCGGAAGAAAACTCATCTCGATCCTGGGGTTCCCTTGCCCTTTGCAGGCCTCGCAACGGCCGCCGGGGATATTGAATGAGAATCGTCCGGGTTGATAACCCCTGGCGCGAGAGGCTGGGGTGGCGGCGAACAATCGGCGAATATCGTTGAGAAACCCGACGTAAGAAGCCGGAACCGATCGGGGCGTTCGGCCGATGGGGCTGTGATCGACCTCGAGAACCCGTTGGATGCTTTTCCAACCGGATAGTTTCCGCCAGATTCCAGACGGCAGCGGTTTGTCGAGCAGCCGGTTTCGCAACCCCCTGAACAAGGTTTCTTTCAGCAACGATGATTTGCCCGATCCGGAAACGCCCGTCAGGCAGATCAGACAGCCGAGCGGGAACTTGACATCGATATTTCTTAAATTTCGGGCCCGTGCGCCGGTTATTCGCACGGAGGGACGATTTCGATGAGGCCGGTGGCGGGATGTGATCACGCGTGGTTGGCCGTCCATGTAAGCACCGGTAACCGATGCCGGTGCTTTTTTCAGATCGGTCAGGCTGCCGGTTGCCACCACCTGGCCGCCTTCGCTGCCGGCACCCGGTCCCAGATCGATAATCGTATCGGCGCTGCGAATGGTTTCTTCGTCGTGTTCCACCACCAGGATGGTGTTGCCGCGATTTTTGAGCGCGTGCAGCGCATCGATCAGGAGGCCGTTGTCTCTCGGATGAAGCCCGATGGTGGGCTCATCCAGAATGTAGGTGACCCCGGTTAGATTGGATCCGAGCTGTGCCGCTAATCTCACTCGCTGGGCTTCACCCCCGGAGAGGGTTTCTCCGCTGCGGCCAAGTGACAGATAGGCCAGCCCGAGGCGGTTCAACAGGGAGAGCCGGCTGAGGATTTCAGCAACAACCGGTTCAGCAATCGGTTTTTGCGCCGCGCTGAAGGAGATGCACGGCAGGCTCTGATAAAGCGCGTCGGCCGACTGCCGGACCAGGTCCCAGATAGAAAATCCCCCCACCTTTACCGCCAATGCTTCCGGATTTAAGCGACTGCCGCCGCAGGCCGGACACGTTTGCGGGTCCGGACGATCGGAATCGATCGAAGTCGATTCCGATCTGATTTGTCCCAGGCCGTCGCACTGCCGGCAGGCACCCAACCGGCTGTTGAACGAAAACAGCCGGGGGTCCGGTTCTGCAACGCCGATCCCGCATGAGGGGCAGTTCCCGTGGCGGCTGAATATTTCTTCACCGTCGCCGATTTTCTGGACAATCAGCGCACCGCTGCCTTCCCGGAGGGCGCGCTCAATCAGCGTGGCCGGGTCGTGCTGAGACGACAGCCCGTCTTTCAGCTCAGCAACGATCAGGTCGATGGTGTGCTCCTGGTAACGGCTCAATGCCATATCATTTTTCAGCCGCACCCGCCTGCCGTCGATGCGTGCAAAACGATAGCCTTTTTTCAGCGCCTGGCCGATCGTCTTTTTGTGAAAGCCCTTTCGACCGGCAACCCGGGTGGCAAGAATTCGGATCGGTTCATGCTGGAATCGGCGCAGGATTTCAGCATGGATCTGTCGGGTGTTCTGAGCAGTCAGACGACGGCCGCATCCCGGACAGTGAGGGTGTCCGACCTTGCTGAAGAGCAGGCGAAGAAAATGGTAGATTTCCGTCAAGGTGGCCACCGTCGAGCGGCGGCTGGCGTGACTGATGCGTTGCTCGATGGCAACCGTGGGAGAAAGCCCTGAAGCCAGGTCCACCTCCGGTCTTTCGAGAATTTTAACGTATTGCCGGACATAGGGTGCGAGGCTTTCGAGGTAGCGCCGCTGGCCCTCGGCAAAGAGAATATCGAATGCCAGGGTCGATTTTCCAGAACCCGATACACCGGTGAGGGCTACCAGTTGATGATGGCCGATAGTCAGGTTCAGATTTTTCAGATTGTGCTGGCGGGCGCCCCGCAGCGATATCGCAACCGGAGATGATGATGCGGCAGACCGGGCGTTCGACGCGATCTTTTTTTTAGCCGGTCGGAGTTTTTGGGTCAAACGCCCCCGACCATCCAAATAGCGTTTCAGAAAATCTCCGGTGCGGGAACCCGGGTGCTTGGCGACTTGTTCCGGCGAACCGGCGACCACCACCCGACCACCCTCATCTCCCCCATCCGGGCCCAGGTCAATGACCCAATCGGCGGTTTTTACCACTTCCATGTTGTGTTCGATTACTAGAACCGTGTGTCCCGCTCCCACCAACTTCTGCAAAACGCCGAGCAGCTTCGCAATATCTTCGTAGTGCAAACCGGTGGTGGGCTCGTCGAAAATGAACAGACGCGAGGTCAGCCGGGATTGCTGGAAAAAGCGAGAAAGTTTCAACCGCTGGGCTTCACCGCAGGAAAGCGTGTTGATCGGTTGGCCGAGCTGCAGGTAGCCAAGACCGACATCTGCCAGCGGTTGCAGGGCCTGGCGGATGCGGCGGTGCGTCGTTTCCGTTTCGTTGAAAAACGCCAGTGCGGATGTAACCGTCATCGATAATATGTCGTGGATGTTCATTTTCCGGTAACGTACATCCAGAACCGTCGAGCTGAAACGCTTGCCGCTGCACTCAGGGCAGGTGATGTACACATCGGAAAGGAACTGCATTTCTACCCTTTCGAACCCCTCGCCTTTGCAGGCTTCACACCGGCCACCGGCCACATTGAATGAAAAATAACCCGGACCCATCTTTTTTTGGTGCGCAGAGGCAGTGTTTGCCAACAGTCTGCGTATCGGATCCATGGCTTTGGTATATGTCAGTGGGTTGGCCCGGGGAGTGCGGCCGATCGGGTGCTGGTCGATGAAGACAGCGTCGGAAATCTTTTCCAGACCCGTGATCGAACGATGTTTGCCCGGCTTGCCGTTTGTGTCCCCGAAATACCGCCGGGCGGCTTTGTAAAGAACGTCTTGAGCCAGCGTCGATTTTCCGGAACCCGAAACCCCGGTTAGACAGGTGAATAGGCCCAAGGGGATTCGCACATCGATTTTTTGCAGATTGTTGGCTGCTGCACCGCGGATGGTAATCCATTTGCCTCTGACGGGAGATTGACGCTTTCGCGGAACAGAAATCCGACGTTCACCTTTAAGGTACTGTCCGGTCAGCGATCCGTTGACGTTCGCCGTGGGACCGAAATACATGACCTGCCCGCCTTGTTGGCCGGCTCCCGGACCGAGATCGAGAAGGTAGTCGGATTCGGCGATAATTTCCGGATCGTGTTCGACAATCACTACCGTGTTGGATAGGTTGCGAAGGTTTTTCAGTATGCGGATCAGTCTTCGGCTGTCGCGAGGATGCAGGCCGATGCTGGGCTCATCGAGGATGTAGAGAGTGTTTACCAGGGCCGATCCCAGCGCAGAAGCCAGGGCCACCCGCTGTACTTCTCCGCCGGAGAGGGTTCGCGACTGACGGTCGAGCGTCAGATAACCCAACCCGACGTCGCGCAGGTATTTCAGCCGTTTTCGGACCTCTTCCAGCACCATTCGACCGGCTTCGTCTGTAACCGGAATCGCCGCGGATGTAAAAAACGAGGCGGCCTCGGCTACGTCCATCGCGTAGATTTCCGCGATGGTGCGGCCGGCATAACGATACAATAGCGCCTCTGCGGCAAAACGGGTGCCGTTGCATTGGGGGCAGATATCATAGCTGCGATAACGGGAGAGATAGACTCGGACCGGCATTTTATAGGTTTTGGTTTCCAGCCATTTGAAAAAACCGCGCACGCCGTAATATTTCTTTGTGCCGTCGACGATAGCAGACCGCTGCGCCCTGGTGAGTCGGTGAAAAGGTACGGAGGTGGGAATTCGCCGGCGACGGCAGAAGGCCATCAGTTCCTTGAACTCCATGCGGCCTTCCGGTCGGGTTCCCCAGGGTTTGATGGCTCCCTCGGCAAGGCTTTTCTTTGGGTCGGGAATTACCAGGTCGAGATCGATGCCGATGGTTCTTCCAAATCCCTTGCAGGCCGGACAGGCGCCGATGGGACTATTGAAGGAAAACAAATTTGTCAGCGCTGCCGGGTAGCGAATATCGCAGTGCGCGCATTCGAGGCGCTGGCTGAATTCCATGTGACGGGACCGGTCGATCCATACCGTAAGTTGTCCGCCTCCAAACCGAAAAGCGATTTCGGCGGAATCGATCACCCGTTTTCGATTCGCCGTGCTTCGTTTCAGCCTGTCAGCCACGACTTGCAGAACGTTGACGTTCAGCACCGGTGGGTTGTCGGCCATTGAATGGAGCTGTCCTTCGGCAATATATCGGTCGTATCCCTGGCGCAGCAGTTCCTGGCGCAGCTGATCCGCCGACATGCCGGCGGTGGAGACAGGAAAGGTGATGATGATTTCTGCATCCGCAGCGATCGGCTCCAAGCGATTCCACA
>JAHEIV010000332.1 GCA_024639205.1 Deltaproteobacteria bacterium
CTACCAGCGAGAATTCTTCGAGAAAGGGATTGCTCACCTCAAACCGATGGTTCTCCGCGACGTCGCCCAGGATATCAGTATGCATGAGTCTACCATTAGCCGAGTAACCACCAATAAATATGCTTTCACGCCCCAGGGTATTTTCGAACTGAAGTATTTCTTCAACAGCTCGATTCAGCGGAGCCAGGGTGGTGCAATTGCCTCGGTGAGCGTGCAGGAATTAATTAAACAGATTATCGCCAACGAGGACCCGCGCAAACCGTTCAGTGACGACAAAATCTCAAAATTGCTCAAAGATCATCAAATCAACATTGCCCGAAGAACCGTGGCCAAGTATCGGGAAATGCTGCATGTGCTGCCATCGAACAAACGCAAACAAATCTAAGGAGTGTTGCGTATGCAAACATCGGTGACATTTAAAAATCTGGACCCTTCCGAACCTTTAAAATCCTATGTAACCGAAAAACTCGATCGGTTCGATCGGCTTCTGGACAACCCGGCCGAAGCCAGCGTGGTTCTGTCGGTGGAAAAATTCCGTCACATTGCAGAAATCAGCATAACCGGAGACCGGCTGAATATAAACGGCCGAGAAGAAATCAACGACATGTACTCTGCCATCGACATGACTCTGGATAAACTTGAAAAGCAAATCAAAAAAAGCAAACAGAAAATCAGGGAACGCAGGGTTGGCTCCAAGTCGAGCATCAAAGATATTTCTGAAAACGAAATGGAGGGGCCCGGAGAAGACAGAGGCCCCCAGGTCATGATCCGCAACATCGACTACAAACCGATGGACGTCGATGAAGCGGTCATGCAGATGGATCTGCTCACAGACAGCTTCCTGGTCTTCACCAATGCCCGGACCGATAAAGTAAATGTCCTTTACCGGCGCAAAGACGGACACTACGGCCTCATCCAACCCAGCAACTGAGGCGGCAGAGGCAGCCGGCGGCACCCCCAAAGGCCATTTCCGTCGAAAAAAGCGAATCACCGACAGCGCAAGCGATATGAAACTACTGGAGTTATTACCGAAAGAGGCGGTTCTGGCCGACCTGAAAGCCCAAGTCAAAAATAGCGTCATAGAGGAGCTGGCCTCACCGGTTGCCGATTTTGCCGGTGTTAAACAAGACGACCTGGTGCAGGTGCTGATGGAGCGAGAGCGACTCGGCACCACCGGTATTGGCAACGGAATCGGAATTCCCCACGGGAAAATGAAACACCTGAACTCGGCGGTCATCGGATTCGGTTTAAGCCGCAAAGGCATAGACTTTGAATCCCTGGACGCGCGCCCTGTCCACATATTCTTTTTGCTGGTCACCCCCGAAGAATCAATCGAACTGCACTTAAAGCTTCTGGCGCGTATCTCGAAAATCCTGAAACACGATGCCTTTCGGGAAAAACTGTTGCAGGCGCAAGATAGCGATGCAATTTATTCGGTTATCGGCGAAGAAGATGAGGACTTCTAACCGATCGAACCGTCTCGTCCATCATCATTGTAAATTCAGGTGAAAACACATCAGATCATCATCATAACCGGGCTTTCCGGATCCGGTAAGAGCACCGCCCTTGCGGCTTTCGAGGATTGCGGGTTTTATTGCGTCGACAACATGCCGGTGGTGCTGCTTTCCGGGTTTCTTGAACTTCCGATCGAAAGCGAAGCCGAAATCGCCGGTCTGGTGTTTGTGATGGACCTGCGAGAAAAAACCTTTTTGACCGGCTATGCCGATGCCGTGGATGCCGCCCGCGCCAAGGGGCATCACCTGCAGCTGATTTTCCTGGAAGCCGGAGAGGACGTTCTGATTCAGCGTTACAGCCAGACGCGCCGGCACCATCCGGTCGCTCACGGCAAAAGTCTGCTGGAGGGAATCCGAAAAGAAACGCAGCTGCTCGCGGCGGTGAAAAAAACAGCCGACAGGATCATCGACACCACTCGATTTACCGTGCACGATCTGAAATCGACCGTTTTCTCCATCGCCAGAAAGATGACCCAGCTCGCCCCGTTGCGCATTCATATCCAGTCTTTTGGATTCCAGTACGGAGTCCCCATGGATGCCGACCTGATGGTGGATGTCCGGTTTCTGGCGAACCCGTACTTTGTGCCCGACCTCAAGGAATTGAGCGGTGAATCCCGGCAAGTTCGAAATTATGTGTTGCAAAACGATCCGGCACGCTTATTTTTGAACCATTATTCGAATCTGCTCGATTTTCTAGTTCCGCTGTATGAAAAGGAGGGTAAAGCCTATCTCACCATCGCTGTCGGCTGTACCGGTGGTCGCCACCGCTCTGTCGTTGTTGCGCGTGCTTTGTTTGAACACATCCAGAATACCGGAAAGCAGGTCGAAATCACCCATCGGGATATCTATCGGTAATATTGTCTCCGGTTTGCTCCGGGCTCCGCCCGGAAGATCCAAAATTTCGTCTTGAAAACATTCATTGTTTGCTGGTATGGGAACATGCGCCATTGCGGTGCGATGGCAACAGCCGCCGAGGGCGTCATACGAATTAACATCGCAAGCGGCTGCCCTGCGGTTCGCACGGCAGCGTGCAGAACATCGGCAAGGATACGAGGTTTCGTTCAACGATTTTTGGCACACTTTGGTAAATCATGATTGGAATCGTTATAGTAACCCATCGGCAATTGGGCGACGCGCTGATCGACGCCGCATATTCGATCATCGGCAGCAAACCGGAGGAGACGGTTGCGGTTTCCATCGACCTGAATGAAAGCGCCGAGTTGCTGCGGGGAAAAATCTCTCAAGAGATCAAAAAGGTGGAACACCAAGAGGGGGTTCTCATCCTGACCGATATGTTCGGCGGCACCCCCAGCAATCTGAGCTACTCCTTCCTGGAAGAGGGTCGGATCGAAGTGCTGTCCGGTGTGAACCTGCCGATTCTCATCAAAGCGTTGAACGCCCGCAAGAAGTCCGATCTGAGTGAGCTGGCGAAAATGCTGGAAACATCCGGAAAAAAGAGCATCTCCCTGGCCAGCGGAATCCTGAAGGGCAACAAACGGAGCTGACATTGGCGGTGTGGTTGTTTACCACGCTGAAAGCGGAACAAGTCGAAGAAGTATTGGAAATAGAAAAGGCCTCTTTCCAGCGTCCCTGGAGACGCCGGTCGTTTGAAGACGAATTCGCCTGCAGGGACGCAGCCCACTATGCGGTCCTTTCTTCCGATAGCCGGCGCCTTATCGCCTATTTATTCGTCCGGTTCGTGTCCGGGAAAATGCACCTGCTGAAGATAGCGGTCGCTCCCGAACGGCGCCGCAACGGCGTGGCCACCTGGGCACTGGATCGGTGTTTCGATGAAGCCCGCAGTCGCGGCATCAACGGCGTGGTTCTGGAGGTCAGGGCTCACAACCGGGCGGCAATCGGCCTGTACCTGAAACACGGATTTAAAAGGGTGGCGACCCGCGACCGTTACTACACCGACACCGGCGAAGACGCCCTGGTAATGGTTAAAACGTTGGATGCATAATTTTTCCTAACCTTTTTTTGGGGGACACCGATTACGATGAGGGGCGATCCCCTGCGTACAATAAGGAGGCAACATGAGTTTCAAAGTCGGAATTAACGGTTTCGGCAGGATCGGCCGAATGGTGTTCAGAGCTGCTTTGCGGCACCCTGATGTGGAAGTAGTAGCAATCAATGACCTTACAGATTCGGCAACCATGGCCCATCTGCTCAAATACGATTCGGTGCATGGCACCCTCGACAAGGAGGTCGTCACAAGAGAAGACGCCATTGAAGTCGGCGGCAAGTCGGTTGCAATCACATCGATCAAGGATCCGGAGCAGCTGCGATGGAAAGATTTCGGTGTGGAGATCGTTGCCGAATGCACCGGCCTGTTTCGAGATCGTGACAGCGCGGCCAAGCATCTGACCGCAGGCGCACGCAAGGTCATCATCTCGGCACCGGCCAAAGATCCGGATATCACCCTGGTTTTGGGGGTTAATTCCAACCGGTACGATCCGGGGCAGCATCACATCATCTCGAATGCCTCCTGCACGACCAACTGCCTGGCACCGGTGGCCAAGGTTCTGCTGGAAAATTTCGGTATGCGCTGCGGCTTGATGACCACCATCCACTCCTACACCGGCGATCAATGG
>JAHEIV010000333.1 GCA_024639205.1 Deltaproteobacteria bacterium
GATCGAGCAAACCACAGCAGAAAAGGACCCGGTATGAAGATTCGGCTTTTCCACCTGCGCCTGACTTATCTGATCACCCTGCTACCGCTTTGTTTCACCTATCCTGCAGCAGCTGATACATACCCGAATCGGATTTCATTGGCGATCAGCGGCGGAGCAAGTAAAGGAGCTTATGAGGCCGGACTGATCTGGGGCCTGATGGAGGTCGTCCGCCAGGCAAAAGAGGCCGGCAACTGGTCACTGGGCGGAGAACAGCGCGCCATCGAAATTGCCAGCATTGCCGGCACATCGGCAGGCGGCATCAATACCCTGCTTGCGGCACTGGTCTGGTCTGTGAATCCGGAAAACGAGGGCGGTTTCACCAATCGAATCGATGACAATATTTTCCGGGATGTGTGGCTTGCCCCCGATGTGAACCGACTGCTGCCACCAGATCCAGATTCGCCCCTGTATTTGCCCTTGGACGCGGTGCTCTCGCGAAAAGATCTGGTCACGGTCTCCCGTGAGCTGCGGGAAAAATGGCGCCGGCCGGGTAGCTTTCGTCCCGGACTGCAGCTTCCGCTGGGGGTCACAGTCACGCGGGTTCGACCCGATACCATATTCGTCAGCGGCGTTGCGGTGGATAACCAGCGCTTCTTTATACCCTTTGAAATGCGCGCCCGGACAGACGGCAGCGCCGAATTCTTTTTCGATCCCAAGGATTATCCGTCCCTGACGGACCCGGCAATGATTCTCATGCCCTGGCCTGACGATGGCACGCCCTTTACTGTTTCAGACCAGCAGATCGTGGATGCCTTGCTGACAACCAGTGCCTTTCCCGGCGGTTTCGGGCGTAAGCGACTGCAATATTGCCGGCAAAAGGCTTTTTCAACAGTTGAAGATAGTGCCAGCACACCTGCGAAGGGTGCAACGGGCGATATCGACAGCAAGCTGGTGTGCCCGGATGGCTATGAACTGGCGGAGGCCGAGTTTGCCGACGGCGGTCTGTTCGATAACCTGCCCATCGGTCTGGCCCGCGTACTTTCCGAGTCCAGCACGCTGCACCAAAAAGAGCCCATGCCGATCAGATACATCTATATCGACCCTGACCGTCAGCGGTATGAAACACGTGTGCCGGAAAACCAGCGGGCCTGTGAAGGCGAAGATCCCCCGGAAGCCTGCCGCGAAATGAACTTCAATTTGTCATCTGAGATGGTGGTTCTCGGCGGTGCCATCGGAACTGCCCGAAAATTCGAACTCTTCCGGGAATTGACCGGTAAAAACTGGCGGTTGAACCTCAACCAGTTAAGCCACCAGCTGGCCGACCTGATCGATGAAAACCAGCTCGACGTGAACTGTGATTCCGAGCTGCCCTATTTTGATCGCCGTCTGAAATGCAGCGACCGTCTGCGGGTTGCCGGATGGCTTTTAAACCTCGCCCACACTTATCGGTTTGCGCCCGTAAGGGCCCCACTGTCGGCCAGCGCCCTGATAAAAGAGCGCATTGCCACGACATGCCGCCCCCCTTCAGTCGAAGCCGCGCCCGGCTTTTCTTTCGAATGCATGATAGACGCCCCGCGGCTGCGAAAACAGCTGGCAAATGTGATAGTCGATATTTCCGGGAAGACGGCAGGTGAAGGAAACAACCTGAAAAGGGACATCCAGCGTTCAGCCTTATCGATCGATTCAGACCGATCGCTGCACGTGCCCAGTCGGGGGGGACCCATCACCGGGTTGCTGCTCGGCTCCTTTGGCGCATTCATCGACTACAAGTTCCGCGAATACGACTACTTTGTCGGTATCTACGATACCATTGTCAATATAGCCAATATTCAGTGCACGCGGAATTATCCCTCTCAAGAACAGCAATCTCAGCTGATGACCTGCCGTGACCGCCTGAGCGAAGAGCTGTACCATCTCATCGGGGTGGATGATAATCCCGGGGGCAGGTATCTGTTCGCGCGGATGGCCAGGCAGGAATACGGCAAACAGGGCGGTTTGCGTTATGCCTATGATCCGATGCCGCCGGAAGATCGAGATATCCGCATCATATTCGAAGGACTCAATAAATCGTTTCTTGGCACCGGCCAAAGCGAGGATGAGATGAAAGATATGGTGTCCACCGAACGCGAATTTTTCGAGCACCTCAAGGCCGAAGGGTTCGAACCCACCCCGCCACCGGAAGGGGGCCGGTCCCTGTTAACCCTTATCATGGACGATCCGGAGTTCTGGACGCACGAACTAATCAACCGCGCAACCGCCCGTCTGGTGTATCTCGAACAACAGGCGGATGCTATTTACCAAGCCCGCGAACCCGACCCTGAACTGCGCGAAAGCGCCAATACGGCACTGATGGGCGCCGGTGCCCTGGTGCTTCGAACCGCGGTATACAAGTACCCGACGTTCTCCTTTGCGCCATCGACCGCACCCGAGCCCTGGTTCTGGCGCAACGTCATCCCGTACGAAGTAGCATTTGATCTCCTGGATGCCGATGTTCAAATCCTCTGGCAGCCCACCTTGAGTTTCAAATACTTCAATGCCGGCATTCGCTTCGGATTGGGATTTACCGGTGGGGTATTTAGCTCCAGTGAAGATGAGCAGCGCGAAAACTACGGAACGATCGGCCTGGACCTTACGCGAAATGTCCCTCTGGCGCTTTTCTCCGGATGGGGCATTACACCGGCAGTATATCATCAATGGAAAGAACCGGTGAAACTCAAACAGACGACTATCGGCCTGGATGTGCATGCCAATCTGCTGAACAACCGGCTGCGAATCAGTTTTGGGGCCCGGGATATCATCAACAACGCCGGTGACACGCTGTTTCTGACGATCGGGCTTGCCGACCTGCCCGGTCTGATCTACTGGTTGAGCCGCTGATTTCCTCCCATAACAAGCTCTCCTGAAATCGGTTTGAAGGGCTTGGTACCCAGACCCGAGAGACAGTGGGCAGATGGGGTCGGGTCTCAACAATTGACATCTTTTAATCGAGACCCGACCATAGGCTTCTCACTGTCAGATGTTGAGACCTGAACCCCTCAAATGACCCCCTGAGATGACCCCTTCAGTCCCTTTTACGCCATGGTTTGCATGCTGCGATCTTTCCTGTGTTGTGCCTCCGCCTGAAACCAGACAGGATCGATTATTCACGCAATCCGTCTCGCACATCACCACATTTGACGAATGGGTCATGATGTTTATGGTGACTGTTGAACCTATTGGTCGTTGACTGGATAAACAGCCGGTTGGGCTTTCACAGGAATTTCAACCCATATGAATGACGCACTTGTAAGCGGGATTTTATTCCTATGCACGTTCCTGCTCGGTATCAGCGCTATCGAGCATTATCTAAAAAACACGGTCATTCCTGCCATCTGCTGGGTTCTGCTGGCTGGCATCGGCTATGGAGCCGCCACCAGTAATTCCGAGCTTCACCTGCCGATGGTAGACCTTCAGCCCGATATGGTTTTGTTCATCTTTTTACCGATTCTCATCTTCGACTCTTCTCGTAAAATCAAATGGACCCAGCTACAATCGGTTGGGCTCGAAGCCAGTGTTTTCGCAACCCTGGGAGTGATGGTATCCGTCGTGCTGATCGGTTTGCCGGTTGCCTGGATCACCCGCATGCCGGTAACAGATGCCCTGCTGTTCGGAGCGATCGTGTCGGCAACCGACCCTATCGCGGTGACGGCCATATTCGAGCGTTTCGAGCTACCTGAAAAGCTGCGGACGTTGATTGAAGGCGAATCCTTGCTAAACGACGGTACGGCCGTGATTCTGTTTGCCACCCTGAGCACGGCAATATTCGAAAATGCGGAGCTTTCAGTCGGTTGGACACTCGCCAGACTCGTTCTGGCCATTGGCGGTGGCGTTTTGCTTGGCTGTTTCTTCGGCTACGCCGGCGGGATGTTGGGTCGCCATTGGCAGGAGCTGCACGACCGTTTTATCGGTGCCATTCTGCCATTGATCACCATCTATGCTGCCTTTGTCGTGGCCGAGCATTTCCTGCATGTTTCGGGTGTCATTACAGTGATGGCCGGCACCCTGATGCTGACCAAAATTCATTACACTGCCGGACACGCAACCCATGAGGCCCGATCAGCCGATCAATTCTTCAAT
>JAHEIV010000334.1 GCA_024639205.1 Deltaproteobacteria bacterium
AGGAGGCCTCGCGGCTCTGCGATCGTCTGGTGATCATCGATCATGGCCGCATTCTGGTCGACGGCAGCCCGGCGGAGCTGATTGCCCGCCACACCGGCAGCAGTGCGGTCGAAATCGAGGGCCCCGATCAAGCGCTGAGGGATTACGTGGCGGTAAACCGCATCGAACACGACGACCTGGGACATCGCCTGATCCTGTACGTACCGGAGGGAGATGAACTGCACAACACGATTCGCGGTCGTTTTTGTTCCGAAAAGTGCATTTTCCGAAACAGCACCCTGGAGGATGTGTTTCTGCGCATGACGGGAAGGGAGCTCAGGGAATGATCGACTGGTCGGTTTATTCGTGGCGCTTTTTACGGGTATGGGAGCGAAACCTGGTTGTCTATCAGAAAATTTGGAAGGTCAATTTCATCACCCCCCTGCTCGAACCGCTGTTTTACATTTTGGCCTTTGGTCTGGGGTTCAGCGGACTGATCGGCACCGTTCACTATGCCGGCCTTGCGCTGTCGTACACGGCGTTCATCGCACCGGCGTTGGTCGCAACAGCCGTGATGTGGAACGCGTTCTTCGAAACCACCTATGGATCTTTCGTCCGCATGTACTACCAGAAAACCTTCGACGGCATGCTGTCCACGCCGCTGTCGCTGGAGGAGATCATTATCGCCGAAATCGTGTGGAGCGCCACCAAGGCGGTGGGTGCGGCCGCTGTCATGCTCCTGGTTTTAGGGGTGCTGGGGTATGTCCGTTTTCCTCTCGGCCTGCTGCTGATTCCTACGGCTCTGCTGGGAGGCCTGGCTTTCGGTGCCGTGGGCATGTTTTTCACCGGCATCGTGCCCACGATCGACATGTTCAATCTGCCGATCTTTTTGTTCATCACCCCGATGTTTCTCTTCAGCGGAACTTTTTTCCCGGTATCCAACCTGCCTTCGTGGGCCCAGCCGGTGGCGCTGGTTTTTCCCCTCTACCATCTCACGGAACTGGCGCGCTACTTCAGCCTCGGAGCCCGCGAGACACCGCCGGTACTCAGCATTCTTTACCTGCTGCTCTTTTTTGTGATTTTCGCCATTCTGGCCCTGAGGGCCATGCGCAGGCGGTTGATCAAGTAAGATATGTTGAATTATGATTGCTTGAAGACCTTCATTCCATCCTTGGCGTCCTGCACGGTGTAGCCGAGCGCCTGGATTTCATCCCGCAACCGGTCGGAGGCTTTCCAGTCCTTTTCGGCCCGTGCCTTTCGGCGCGCATCAATCAGCTTGAATACCTCCGCCGGCAGACGCTCTTCTTTGGCCATCTGGTCGAGGTCCAGTGCCAGCACCCGGTCAAAATCCAACACGGTTGCCAACCGGTCCGCTTCGTCGAAATCCGCTTTCAATGTCTCCTGCACGACGGCCATGGCCCGCGGCATGTTCAAATCGTCATTTATGGCCTCTATAAACCGGATCCTGAAATCCGGAAGAATTTTTCCCCCATCCTTCTGCACGTCCATGAGGCTGCGGACCTGGTTCTGCAGATGGGCCAGACCGTTGCGCGCCGCCTCCAGAGATTCATCGCTGAACTCCATCGGCTTGCGGTAGTGGGTGAGAAATGCAGCAAAACGATAGACGAGCGGGCTGATTCCGTTTTGGGTAAACGTGACATCGAGAGTTAAAAAATTATCGGCACTCTTGGCCATCTTCTTGCCGCCGGCGATGATCAGAAACGCCCCGTGCATCCAGAAATTGAAAAACTGTTTACCGGTGGCTGCCTCCGACTGGGCAATCTCGTTGGTGTGATGCACGTCGATGTGATCGGTCCCGCCACAGTGAATGTCGAGATGGTCATCTAAAAACTTCATGCTCATGGCCGAACATTCGATGTGCCAGCCTGGAAAGCCCTTTCCCCATGGAGAATCCCATTCCATTTGACGTTTGGCGTCTTCGGGTGAAAATTTCCACAGTGCAAAATCGGTCGGGTTTCGCTTCGCGGGATTCTTTTCCACCCGGGCTCCCTCCTGGAGCGCATCGAGATTCTGGTTGGACAATTTGGCGTAATTCTTGACGCGGGAAGTATCGAAATATATCCCGTCCCCGGTCTGGTAAGTGTAGCCTTTTTCTTCCAGTATCCGAATCAGTGCGATCTGATCGGGTATCGTGTCGGTAGCCTTGCACCAGATATCCGGCGGCAGGATGTTCAATTGACTCATATCTTTTTGGAACGCCCGGGTGTAAAACTCGGCGATATCCCAGGCAGTTTTGCCCTCGCGCACCGCACCTTTTTCCATTTTATCTTCGCCCATGTCCCGGTCGCCGGTCAGGTGGCCGACATCGGTGATGTTCATTACATGCTTCAAACGAAAATCGTTGTAGAGCAACACGCGCTTGAGAATATCTTCAAAGATATAGGTGCGCAGGTTGCCGATATGGGCATAGTTGTAAACCGTGGGCCCGCAGGTGTACAGACCGACATAATCTTCGTGCAGCGGCCGAAAAGGCTCTTTGCTGCGGGACAGTGTGTTGTAGAGAACCAAAGTCGACATAATTCAAATACCAGCTTCCTACGGTTACCGAAAAAATTCCCGCGTCAGCACGAGTTTATGACAATCCTCTGCCGTCGGTGCAGATAGACCAGCAGAGATGCTCCGCAACCGATCATCAACAGGCACAGTACTTGCCCCATTGAAAAAGAAGAAAGAACAAATCCCAGGTGGGCGTCGGGTTGTCGGAAGTATTCGATAAAAAACCGCACCGTACCGTATCCCATCAGGTAAAGCGCCAGCATAGCCCCCGGCATGCGGACCCTTTGTCTCAAACTCCACAAAACCACGAAAAGAAAAACACCCTCGAACAGGGCTTCGTAGAGCTGCGACGGGTGCCTCAGCTGGCTGCCAGGCGCCAGAGGAAACAACATGCCGATGGGAGCGGACGTGACCCGGCCGTAAAGCTCACCGTTTATGAAGTTGCCGATTCGGCCGAAGGTGTATCCCAGCGGGATGGCGGGAATAAAAAGATCGGCCATCTCGAGCAGACTGAGGCCGTACTTACGGCAGTAGAGCCAGGAGAAAAGGATGACGCAGATCAGACCACCGTGAAAAGACATTCCGGTAATACCGGTAAACTTGAAACCGTTCGAGGGATCGAAGGGCAGAATGATTTCCAACGGATGCTTGAGGTAATAGGGCAGGTTGTAAAAGAGTACATATCCGAGACGACCGCCGACGATGACCCCCAGCATCATGGAGGTGATGAGCGCCTGGACCTGGTCGGGGGTCAACTGGAACCGCTCTTCGTGTTTAAGCCGGTAGGTGACCAGCAGATACGTCACAACAAAAGCGACGACATACATCAACCCGTAATATTGCAGTTTGAATCCACCGATACCGAAAATAACCGGGTCAAGGTGTTGGGGAATATGCTGCCACCAATGCCAGAAGTCTTTCATCACCTGACGGTCCGACCGAATCGGTCAACGGAAACTGAGTTGCAGAAGAGAGCCAAATCCACGGGCAAATGGTTAAAATAGATTGACATCACAAATGAGAAGAAATCTTTTGTCACCCTCGTTTCCGTCATGCCGCCGATCATCGATCCGTTACTCCGGCTTCCCGCTCGTATCAAGTTTACATCAGGCGCGTATCAGGCGGCCTTTTCTTCCATCGCCTTGTTGTATTCACCGTAACGCGCAGCACCGTTGCAACTGGCCCGATGGTGGAACACTCTCTGGGCGGCGGTAACTGCATCGGCCCTCCCCTGCCAGGCTTTGAGGGCATGCTCCTGTAAGGCCCGACCGTAAGAAAAGCTGAGTTCCCAGGGATGCTTTCCGAGTGCGTTCATCGCATTCAGATGCTCGGTCGCCAACACGGAACTCTGGCCGCCTGAAAGAAACACGATCCCGGGCACGGCCGCCGGAACGACCTGCCGGAACGTGCGCACTGTCCTTTCGGCCACTTCCTCGACACCGGCCTGTTTTGGGCACTCTGTTCCGGATAGAACCATGTTCGGCTTGAGTAGCATACCTTCCAACAGGACGCAATGTTCAAAAAGCGCGGTGAAAACACCTTTCAAGGTGGCGGCCGTCACGTCCTGACACCGCTGTATGTCATGCGGTCCGTCCAT
>JAHEIV010000335.1 GCA_024639205.1 Deltaproteobacteria bacterium
CCGCAAGTGACTATCATGGGGGTGATACCATCCGCCGTAAAGATCATCCCGCAGCGCCGGTTCAAATTCGGTCAATCCTGCTCCCCTGAAAGCCTTCGCCTCGATTCCGAACCGCTCCAGGCGGGCGAGCGTTTGCCCGTATTTTTCCATGGCAGTCCGGCTGCGGAAGACCAGCAGGACGCCCTTTCGCTCATGCTCGGCTTCGATTTCCTTCGGTTCGAAGAGGTCTTTGTACAAAGCATCCGAGTATTGTAAAATGCTGGCACGGGACCGGACAGCGTGTTCGAGGTGCTGCGGGTTGCATTTGGCGGCAAAACGCAGCAGCCAGGCAAGACGCGACAGATTCGGTGACGGATGCACGTACAGCGGAGATCCGCGCTGAAACATCCGAATTATCTCGTGCCGGATCACACCGGGGGCACACAGTGGCATGAGATGGCTGATGAGAATCAAGCCACAATTGCCATGGGAAGCCCCGCCCCCCACATTTTCCTTGTCGACGACCCGGACTGTTCTGCCGTCACGAGAAAGATAGTGGGCACAGGCCAACCCGATGACGCCCCCGCCAATGACAACGATTTCACTGTGGCTGTTTATTTCACGCTTGTCCATTTTCCACCCAGATACCGTTTCCGTTCAATGGCCCGTGATGATCTACTTCACGGGATCCCTTCGCTGCCACATCGGGTATAAAAGCCATGTAACCGCGAAGCAGCGAGCGGGATCCACCCTTTGCGAAGCACAGACGCCTGCGGGTGATTCTGCCCAACGGCCTTGCGAGGGGAAAACCCGGGGGCGGGCTGTCGATAGCTTGCAGAGCTGCGTGCGATCCTTTACAGACAATCCACCCCGGAGTGCCTGCAGATGAGCGAAGGCGACCGGTGGATGATGGGCAAGAGGGGCTGTTTTCCCGTTGCGTTTGCGGATCAAAAAGCCATCATCTCGATAAAGCTTTCTTACCGCAGATCCTTCACGCTCACAAGCAGTAATTGATATCACCGGCTCTCGGACCTGATCCAACGGTTGCACTGCCGGCACAGTCGTTGCGAATGCCAAGCCAAATGGTTATGTTACGCACGTTTTAACCGAAACAAGTTTCATGGGAGTGAGATCAAACAGATCCGGAGCATTGACTCCGGCGGCGAAAGGGTGACTGATGGATTATGCAGCCAGAATCACCGGAACCGGATCCGCTTTTCCGGAAACCCGGATGACAAATGATGATATTGCGTTGAAATTGACTGAGGTCGGTCTGAAAACCAGCGATCAGTGGATCCGGGAACGGACCGGTATTGTCGAGCGACGCATTTCGGATGTCAACAATAGCGCTGAACACAATTCATCGCTCGGGGAACGTGCAGCGCAAATGGCCTTGGAGATGGCCGGACGAAAGCCGGACGATATCGACCAGATCATTTATGCCACATGCTCTCCGGATACCATCATTCCTGCGACTGCATGCTGGCTGCAGAGCAAAATTAAGGCGCACAACGCCTGGGCCATGGATATCAACGCTGCCTGTTCGGGTTTTGTCTATGGAACCGTGATCGCTGAGCAGTTCATTCGAACTGGCCGCTCAAAAACCGTGCTGGTGATCGGCGCCGAGGTGTTGAGTCAGTTTGTCAACTGGCATGATCGAACAATTTGCATCCTGTTCGGCGATGGGGCCGGAGCAGCGATTGTGGAACGCGAATCGGCGAAATCCCCGCAGCGGATCATCTCCAGTCACCTGGTATCAGACGGTCGCCTCAGCGAACTTCTTCACGTACCGGCCGGTGGGTCCAACATGGAGATAACCCCCGAACGCTACGCCCGCAGCATGCACAAAATGCGGATGAACGGAAAAGAGATCTTCAAGGTCGCCGTCCGAACGCTGACTGAATGCGCACTGCGTTCCCTCGAACAATGGGGCATGCGGGTGGACCGGTTGGACTGGTTCGTCCCGCATCAGGCCAATCTTCGCATCATAGAGGCGGTTGCCAATCGTCTGGGGTTACCAATGGACCGGGTGGTCGTCAACCTGGACCGCTTCGGCAACACTTCCGCAGCCACGATCCCCACGGCGCTGGATGAAGCGATTCGAGACGGCCGCATCCAACCGGGGCAAACCGTTCTGGTGGACGCCTTTGGAGCCGGTTTGACAGCCGGCGGTTTTCTCTTCCGATGGTAGGAAGGACTCGTTGGCTGCACCGCGGGGGAATTTCGCCTGCCCGCCATAGTGCCCTGCCTTCCGGCGGAGAGCAACTGGTAACGGATTAAAGGAGGGCTTGATGCCACCGAAATCGTCACGAAAACGGCTGTTTCCAACAGCCCAGGAAGATGCACGCTCTGCAAGTCTGCATGCAGACTCACCTCACAGCCAATCTCTCTCCTACCAGCTGGCCTTCCAGGACAAGGGGTTTTTGCTGAAAGATGAATTGCGACCGGTTCGCCTACAACTGGAACTGCTCAAACCGGAACTCATTCAAAACGAGCTGGGCATCGAATCTACCGTGGTGATTTTCGGCAGTGCCAGGATTCCGGATCCGGAAGCCGCAGAGGCTGATCTGGTCTCCGTGCAGGCAAAGGCCAACGGGAAAGAGTCGGATCCAGCATTCAGGCAGAAACTGCTCAAGGCCCGCCAGAACCTGAAAAAGAGCAAATACTATGAACAAGCCCGGGAGCTGGCGCGTTTGATTTCACGTAATTCACCCCGGGATAAGCTTGTGGTGGTAACCGGAGGCGGGCCGGGGATAATGGAAGCCGCCAACCGCGGGGCTTACGAATCCGGAGCCCAGAGTATCGGTTTGAAAATTGTTCTGCCTTACGAGCAGAAACCCAACGACTACATCACACCGGAACTGGCTTTTCAATTTCACTACTTTGCCATTCGCAAGATGCATTTTCTTCTGCGAGCCAAAAGTCTGGTGGCATTCCCGGGTGGATTCGGCACGATGGATGAGCTGTTTGAGGCGCTGACGCTGATACAGACCGGCAAAATAAAACCGATGCCGGTGCTGTTGTTCGGCAGGGAATTCTGGGAACGGGTGATCGATTTCCAGGCGCTGGTAGAAGAAGGAACCGTCAGCTCAGATGATGTGAAGATTTTCCAATACGTTGAAACGGCCGCCGAGGCGTGGGACATTATTTCTCGGGCCAACGAGGAGTGACCGCCGGCTGGTCAAGGATCTCTCTGATTTTCCGGGATAACTTCACTTCATCAAAAGGCTTCTGAATGAACCCCGCCCCTCCCCGGAGAAGAGCAGCGGATGCCTGGCCGTAAACGCTGTAACCACTGGAGAGCAACACTTTCACGCCCGGATTGATGACCGTCAGACCATCGAAGGTCTGACTGCCGCTCATTCCGGGCATGATCATATCCAGTATGACAAGATCGACCCTATCTTTGCTACGTTCGTATTTCTTCAGCGCATCGGTCCCGCTGTGGGCGGCAAGGACCCGATATCCCAGATGCTCCAGCAGCTCCTGCGCGACCTTCAGGATCATCGTCTCGTCATCGACCAGCAGAATCGTTTCATCGCCTTTAAGCGGTTGGACCGTTTTGTGGTTCGGATCCGCGTTCGCTGTGTCTGTCCAAACCCGCTCTGTGGCCGGCAGATAAACATCGAAGGTAGTGCCCCTTCCCGGATTGCTGTGCGCCTCGATTATTCCACCGTGATTCTTGACGATACCATAAGCGGAAGCGAGTCCCAGCCCCGTGCCACGACCCATTTCCTTGGTTGTGAAAAAAGGATCGAAAATTCTTTCCAGCGTATCCTTATTCATTCCGACACCGGTATCGGAAACGCTCAAACGCACATATTTTCCAGAATGAATAGTATAGGGCCGGACAAACTCGTCGTCCAACCTCCGGTTGTCGGTTTTCAGGTAAAGCTCCCCCCCGTTGGGCATGGCTTGCCAGGCGTTGACATACAGGTTGAGTGCAACTTGCTGTATCTGTCCCGGGTCGGCTTCCACAAACCAGAGATCTTCCTGCAGGTCATGATGGATCTTGATTTCTTTTTTGGTCCTGCCGAACATGTCAGCGCTTTTTCGAACCAGCTCGTTCAGGCTGACCGGTCTTACTTCATATTTGCCACCCCGGGC
>JAHEIV010000336.1 GCA_024639205.1 Deltaproteobacteria bacterium
AAGCCTTTCCGTCGATGGTGACATTGAAGAAGTCGCTGATCCCCTGCGGCCCGAAATCCATCCAGAACTGCAGATCGGATGCATCCCCGAACAGGGATTTAAAAACCAGTGTTTTTTTTCCGTTGGTTGCCTTGGTGAATCCGAATCCAATGTCGATCCCGAGAATCTTCATGCAGCTCCTCCACGAATTCATCCGGATGCATCAGGCCTTCGCCCGGTGACCGTTTTCAAATGAAACGGCAGGCATCCGGTTGCAGCGCCCGACGATTTTTATCCTGATAATAATACCTTATCGAGGCTCAAAAGTCAAAATGCAAGATCACAGCGGTTGGCTGGAATCGTTACGAGGCGTGCTTTAGCAGGGTCCATTCCACAGCCCCGCCGCGACTGACGACCGAGGCGACGTGATCGCCAAAAAAATAGTGTTCAACCGGCCAAAGCCGATCCTGGTATGCGATGACCAGGTTGCACGGATCGATCACCTCCACCAGGCGACATGCAGACAGGTCTTTCAAGCCAATTCCGGCTGCCTTCAGGACCGCCTCTTTGGCAGTCCATAAACGGTGAAAGCTGTTCCACGACTGCCCGCCTGCTATGGCCCATTCCTCAGCGGCCGCCGTTTTCCCAAACAGCGCCCGGGTATTGCGGGGTTGAATCTTTTCCAGATCGAGTCCGATTTCTGCCCGGCAAACCACTCCGCCCACATAATCGGTTTTGTGTGTCAGGGACCAGTGGATCCCGTCGAAGGGCAGCGGTCGACCCTCCGCGTTCTTATTCAGATCTCCAAGCGTGATGTTGCTCTTTTGAGCCGATACGGCCAGCGCTTTTCGCGCATGCCGGCTCAGAAATTTCACCCGCGAGGGCGGCGGCAGTTTGCGAGCGCTTTCCGGCACGGCCAGCAAGACAGGATATATGGTTTCTTTGTTCACGACGCGTTCACCGGTCAGATTGGAGCAGAAAGAACAATTCAGTTGCCTGAAACGGCATTGTAGGGTATTATATCATAATAATCGAATTATTTTTATATGTTAGCTAGTTCCTGGCGATATAAAGTAGTCGGGTGCCAGAACCCTGCGCCGGTGACTCCAACACCCGCTGCCGGCTTTGCCGGGCTGCGCCCGGCTGTCCGGTTGGCGGTGATGTGAATATAGATCCATGAAGGAAACAGCGCAACGCATAACGTCTGATCGGCGTTTTTCCACCGTACTGATGGTTACCATCATCACTCTGGTGACCTTATCGGTGATTCTCATCCTGGCCGTCGTCAACCGGCATTTCAATCGCCGGCTGGAACGCGAATTTCAAAAAAAGGTAAAGGCTCAAAGCGGTCAGGCACAAAGCATCATCAGAAACCGCATTTCAGAGGTTCAGAACGTTCTTAACGATCTCGGCTCTGACAACACCGTTCGCGTCACCATGATGCTGGGGACCAAACCCCAACTCTATCAACGGATAACCGACACCTACCCCTCCGGCAGCGGCGTGTATCACTTCGTGCAAAAGTATGGAGAGGCATCGATTTTTCCGGAAGGCTACCCGGAATTTTCCTATCACCTGACAATGCAAGCGTTGAAAGACCTTCCCTATGGAGAAACCGTAGCGGACGGTTCCGGTAAAACCCTTCTGTGGGTGTTTACCTCCCCGATCATGAATACCAACCGGCGCATGGGAACCGCCTATGCCCTCTACAGCCCGGTACGGGACCAAAAACTGATCGATGCCGTTCATACCGCCGTCGAAGGCGAAATTATCATTGTCGAAGAGGATTTCAGCCAAATCCTGACTTCCGGCAAAAAACCAGCCTTCAGTCAGCCGGTTCTTTCCGGCGGGTCCGTCGAGTTGGATATGATGCCGGTGGACGAAAACTCCATATTGGTGGAGCTCAACGGGTTTGACAACCTGTATCTGCTTTCTTCACTGCAGGCGCTCAACCAGGACAAGCGTCGGTTGGCCATTTCGACAGCCCTGTTTTCCGCACTGGCACTGGCGGTCTCTACCCTGATTTCCGTGTTTATCGGCCGAAGAATGGTGCGCCCATTGCGCGAGATGACCCGCAAAGCCATGCAGATATCCCGGGGAGAGAAAGACCTCGGTTTCGAAAGCGCCGGCGGGTACTGGGAGTTCGGCCAGCTCTCTCGGGCGTTCAATTATATGCTCGCCAACCTCAAGGATGCCGAGGAGCGTTCCCGGTACAAGGAACTGCTGGAGAACGTCGATGATGCCGTCTACATTATGGACACCGAAGGCAGGATTCTGGACGCCAACGCCGCGGCATACTTGCAGCTGGGTTATCCACCGGAGGCGTTTTTCCAACTCACACTTGCCGAAATCGTTCCTGAGGAAGATTCCCGCAAGATTCTGTCGGAGTTCGGAGGCAGGGATGCTGTCGGGAACCCGGAAAAAATTCGGCTGGAGACGTTTCACCGCAAAGAGAACGGAGAACACCTGCCGGTCGAAATACTTTCCCGGGCCATCACCTATCGCGAGCGACCGGTCATTTTACATGTAGCCCGGGACATCAGCCGCCGAATCGAGGTCGAGAAGGAGAAGAAACAGCTGGAAGCCCAACTTCTGCATGCGCAGAAAATGGAGGCCATCGGAACCCTGGCCGGCGGCATCGCTCATGATTTTAACAATTTGTTGATGGGCATCCAGGGTCGACTTTCAATGATTCGGGCCCAATCCAAGCCCGAGCAACCCCACTACCGCCACGTCGACCAGATTGAGAAAACGGTGACCAGCGCCGCCAATCTTACCAACCAGCTTTTGGGATTTGCCCGCAAAGGCAAGTACCAGATCCAGCCGACGTGCATCAATTCCCTGGTGGAGGACAGTACGCGGATGTTCATCCGCAGCCGCAAGGAGATCAATCTGCGGCTCGATTGCGAGGATCGTTGCTGGCAGGTGAATGTCGACCGCGGGCAGATCGAGCAAGTCCTGATCAATCTTTACGTCAACGCCTGGCACGCAATGCCCGACGGAGGTGACCTGATCATTCAAACCGAGAATGTGGAACTGGACGAGGCCTTCTGCCTGCCCCACGAGGTCTCCCAAGGCCCTTACGTTCATGTATCGGTGGCCGATACCGGCATTGGCATTGATCCAAAGATCGTCGACCGGATATTCGAGCCGTTTTTTACCACCAAAGGCACCGGAAAGGGAACCGGACTCGGATTGGCGTCCGCCTACGGGATCGTAAAGAATCACAACGGGATCATCCGTGTGGATAGCCTGAAAGGCAAGGGCACCACCTTCGATGTCTTTCTGCCGGCTTCGTTTGAAACGGTGGGCAAAGCCGCTGCGCCATCACCGGCAGTAAAAGGCAACGGTACGGTAATGGTAGTCGATGACGAAGAAGAGACCCTGCTGGCCGCGGAGATGATGCTCAATGATCTGGGATACCGGGTCCTGAAGGCCACCGGTGGTCGGGAGGCGGTTCGGCTGTACCAGGAGAACGCTGACGGAATCGACCTGGTTGCAGTCGACATGTTGATGCCGGATCAAAACGGCAGCGAAACTTACCAGCAGTTAAAGACGGTGAACCCGGCTGTGAAGGTGCTGTTGATCAGCGGTTTCAGCCAGAGCCGCATGGTCGAGGAGCTGATCGACAAGGGCTGTGTCGGTTTCCTGCAGAAACCGTTCGACACCCGGACTCTTTCCCTGAAAATCCACGAGGTGCTGCAGCAGCAGGGATAAACCCATTCTCCCGCAGCATCTGCAGACCTCGACCCCTTCAGCCGAGAATACCTGCCGCCGATACGAAATCGCCTACAACAAATCCCTGCCACACCGGCAGTATCTGCAAGACCCCCATGGTTTTGTTGAAGGCGTGCTACGAACCCGTCTGACAGAGTAGAACGGTGAAACTGCGTTTTCGATAAATGATAGCGGTCTTTTTCCCGCTATCTGGGCAGCTTTTTGAACATCCGCGTTACCGCATAATCCAGACGCGCCTTAACCGCTGCCGTGTCGGGATTTTTCTGAATTTCCGCGGTGGCAATGCCGACCCAGATGGCAAAACCCGTTTCGCTGTCCGCCAGCACCACCGCCAATCCGCCCTGGGGCACATTTTCCAGCAGGTCTTT
>JAHEIV010000337.1 GCA_024639205.1 Deltaproteobacteria bacterium
GCGCGGATGCAAGCGCTTCTTCAATGGCCCGGCGCAATCCTTTGCCGTCGGGCCGCGGTTTCGTGAAATGATAGGCATCTGAGGCGGAGCCATAACCCATCACGTATCCCCGGGCGGTGATATGCAGCTCTTTTGCAAGCGACTGCGAAACCAGCAGGAAGATCGCCGCCCCTTCTCCGAGATTGAGCCCCTTGCGGCGGGCATCAAAGGGCTTGCAGGGAGAATCGTCGTTGAGGAACAAAGATTTGAAACCGGTGTAGGTCACCTGGTACATTTCATCGGCTCCACCGGTGATGACTGCATCGCACAGTCCGGAGTTGATCCACGATGCGGCGATGCCGATGGCGTCGCTGCCGGCCGAGCAGGCATTGACGACCGTCTGGGCCGGGCCGTTCAATTCGAATTCGGACATGATGCTGCAGGTTGGATTGCTGAGCAGGAAGCGCTCGACCGGAGGGATAAAAGGGTCGCAGCCCTCCACATTATCGCGGTAAAAAGACTCGTTGTTCATTGAACTGCCGACGTTGGTGCCCAGGCAAACACCGACTTTCCGGCGCTGCAACGAATTCGGGTCCAGTCCGGCATCTTCTGCGGCCTGCAGGGCGGCGGAAAGTGCCAGCTGACTGGTGCGCAAAACGTCTTTTTTCTTCCATCGGTCCGGTGCGAAAAAATCTTCACGAACTTCGAAAACCGGGAACGCGGGTGTGCCGGCAAAACAAAAGTGGGTCGGCGGAGCCGGGCGGCGCTCCCCGTCGTAAAGCGTTTGCATGCATTGCGCCAGCGACGTTCCTGCCGAACAGATGCAACCAATTCCGACGATGGGCACGGGAGCTGCGGGTTTCATTGCGAAAGTCGCTTTTCTATGAAGGCCGCCAGCGTGTGGATCGATTGCAGGGCGGGTCGTCCTTCTTTCATGTCCTTGATCGCCACGCCGAAGGTTCTTTCGACTTGAAAGACGATCTCAACGGCATCAATGGAATCCAATCCCAGCTTTTTGCCGAACAGGGGCTCTTCGTCTTTGATATCACCGGGTGACACATCTTCGATGTTCAGCTCGTCGATGATCATACGCTTGAGTTGTTCTTTAATTTGTATTAACGCTGGAGGCTCCATTTTAAAAATACCAGATTCGAGAAAACAACAATTGCCGGTGGATCGGCCCGCTGCGTCACCCTACAAACAATCTTGGTTATCGGATCACCGGAAGCAGTTCCCGGTAAATTTCTTCCTCGCGGTCCGCACACTCCATAAGGATACGGGCCATCGCTGCATAACTGTCATTGTCACCGGCTCGGCCTTTGCAATTTCTGGCTCCGATCACCGCGAATTCCCGCCAGCGGTCACCCACGACCGTCATGTTGTCGGACAGATCCTGGAGCCCGGGTATCTGCAGGCGTTGGGCGGCTTCCTGTAAAAATGCCGCGTACATGAATCGAAAGCCGCCGCCGCCGGTTCCAAGCTCTTCCTGCATTCGTATCAATTGGGTCACATAAAGAGACGCTTTGCGCTGACCGAGTTTATCGGGCCATTTTTTCACCTGCTTTGCCAGGTAGCGGATTCCCTTGACCCCCATCAGTGGACCGGGCGTGTGCAGCATCCGGCGGCACACGACGCGGATACCGTTTCTTACCGCATCGGCAAATGAAACTTTTTCCGGTACGCGGGTCAGATAATACATGGTGCCCCTGGGTGCCATCACTCCTTTGGCAAAACGCGCCTTTATCAGGTCTTTGCGATGACAGCGTTCCAGGTCCGGGAAAACCGGATCGCTGATGATGTAATGGTCGTTTTCTCTGCCGACCACCACCAGGTTGTGCATGTTGAAGTGAAACCGAAAAGCCGGCGGAAAGTAAGGCAGCCAGTACCCGCCGGTTCGGCAGCCGACGGGAACCCCTTCCGCGATCTTTCGATCCAGGGCGTCCATGGCTTTTTGCGGATCTCTGAATTTTTGCCAGCGGACCTGAAATCCGAACCGTTTGGTGAGGCGTTTGAAGATGCCGCCGACTTCGCAGCGAAAGGTGGTCAGCGGCAGTTTGTTGACCCTGATAAAAGGCAGGTAGCCGAAGAACAGCCCGGCGCCGATCCCGAACGCCATGGCTTCGCTGATGTCGATGCCGTAATGGTGGAGCAGATTGGCCGTCACACCGCTTTCACAGTGTGCCGCCTGTCGATGCTCGAATTCGATTTTCATGGGATTTCCGTAAACGAAGGCATCGTTTCGATGTCTTCCGGTATGTTGCCCAGGCGTTCAACCGACACGTCAAAAACATCGGCGTACCGATGTAAGATTTCCGGTTTCAGCTTTTTGAAAACGACCGGCTTGAGGTGCCGTTGCACGCGCCAGCGGTTCAATCCGACATACCGCGCCAGCAACGCGGGTGTCATCTGGTTGCTGACCATGTAAAAAGCCAACGGGCTCAATTTGCCGGCCCGAACCTTGCGGACGGTCTCGTGAACCTGGTTGCGGATGATCTCCCAGGCCTGGTCATTGGCGATGTTTTTCGGCTCCCACCCGGCACTGCCGGTCAGCACGTAATTTCCATCGTCATCCACTGCGTAGCAGATTTCACGACGGCCGTCGGTGATCATTCCGGGCTGCTGGGGGACGTCTCGGACCTTCATTTTGCTCTTCCGGCTGGTTGATGCGGATTCGCAGGCGATCGGACGAACCGGTTGAAACCATTTTAGAGATTGACTGCCCGCCTGCCATGCAACAACTGGGCGTAAATATACAAAAATAGATCAAACCCTCTGAAATTGCAACCGGATAAAGAGGTTGAATTTGCCACTGGTTTCCATTATTGTAAAAAATTCAGATTGATAGGGTTGTTCTTCCCGTCACCCATTTCACGCACAACGAATGCAGAACCATGAAAAACGAAAAAAAGAAAAATCGGGTTTTTGAAGTCGAGTTGAGTGTCCCCTTCCACGATCTCGATCCGCTTCATATCGTATGGCATGGAAATTATTTGAAATATTTCGATATTGCGCGATTCGGATTGTTTAAAAATGCCGGCATCGATCTGTATGCATATTATCAGAAAACCGGATATCTGTTCCCGGTCATCAAGACCTCCACCAAGTATATCATACCGCTGAAATACGGTGATACATTCCGCTGCCGGGCAACGGTGCTGGAAGCGGGCATCAAGATCGTTACCGATTTTGTCATCCGCAGGGTGGACTCCGACGAGATCTGCGCCCGGGGCAGAGGGGAACAGGTGGCGCTGAAGCCGCCGGATATGGAGATGGAGTTCGAAATACCGATGGATATTCGCTTGGCCCTCGGGTTTTAATCTGCTCACATCACAAAATGGTTTCAGCAAAGCTGATAACAACATAAAATCAAGATGTTAGACGAACGTGGAACCTGTCTTTACAGAGGCGCTCACCGCCGGAGCCGAGCGGGTGTCGGTCTGGTCGGATCTGCTGGATGACATCAATGTGTTTCCGGTGGCCGACGGCGATACCGGCCGAAACCTGAGCATCAGTCTCGGTCCGCTCCGGCGACCGGAAAGCGACCCGGAAATCACCATTCACTCCCTGTTGATGGCTGCCCGCGGCAACTCCGGCAATATTGCCGCCCGCTTTTTCTCCGGCTTTCTGATGTCCGCTTCACTGGACACACTCGCAATTGCTGCCAGAAAGGGTTGTGAACTGGCCTGGAAAGCGGTTCATGACCCGGTTCCAGGGACCATGCTGACCGTATTCGACGCCCTGGCGGAATTTCTGACGGCCAACCTCCCCTCGGCCAAACCGGATTACTGCAGCAACCTGATTGCTCATCTGGCGGATGCAACCCGGGCCACCACCGACTTGCTCCCCCGTCTTCAACGCGCCGGTGTGGTCGATGCCGGTGCCCTGGGCATGTTCATCTATTTCGAGGGATTCTTCCATCATCTGGCCGGCGGGCTGCAGGAAATGCGTCCACTGCCGGAACGGTTTCCGGGTGCGCTTCGAATAGACGGCCGGTTCCAGGAAGCAACCGATGAGGAATACTGTGTCGACACCATGATCCGGGTGACGGAAACCGCGGGCGACAAAATCGATCGTCTGTCCGAGATATCCGACAGCCTCGTG
>JAHEIV010000338.1 GCA_024639205.1 Deltaproteobacteria bacterium
GCCCGACATAAAAGACCGATGCATCGATTTGCCCCTGCTGATTCATCACATCCTGCGCAAGTTGTGTGCTGCCAGAGACAATCGGCGCATGGCAATTTCAGAAGCGACCATGGAGCTGCTGCTCAACTACGACTACCCCGGCAATGTCCGCGAACTGGAGAACATCCTCGAACATGCCCTGATTATCTGCCGGGGAGACGTTATCGAGCCACGCCACCTTCCCGATTTTCTGCAGCGCCGCACCAACTCCCGCCGGCAGCTTCCTCAGATCCATCCCGATGAAGAAGATGCCGCAGCAGATGAGGTGGACCTGCTGCGCCGGGTTCTGCGAAAGCACAACTGGCACCGGCAAAAGGCCGCCCGCGAACTGGGAATCGATCGAACTACCCTCTGGCGCAAGATGAAAAAGTACAATCTCTCACCATCGTAATAACACCGGCGTCCTCCCAAGCTGCAACTACAATAAAGACAACCCCGGCTGCGCGCCGAGGCTTTCCTCCCCCGCCATTCATCATGCAACAATTGTTGCATGGCAGTGCTGCACTTTTAAATATTTAAAAATACACTATATTTTGTTCTAAGCCGCAATCACGTGTTGCACTCGGTTGATGAACGCTTCCTTTACTATCCTGGTCTTGCTGCTCACGATTCCAATTATCCTATTGAAATTACTTAATATATTATAAACAGTCGGAATCTGGCATGTTTCATGCTTTTCTCTGTAATTATCCACCATCCTGTTTCACTTATTAACGCAAAAAAGGACAGACAGCTTGCCAGCGGGTTCAGGAGGAAAAAAGATTTTTGTGCTCGATGATGATCCGGAGATGCAGATCTTTCTTTCCAATCTGCTCTACAGCGCCGGCTACCAGCCGGTGATTTTTGAAAACGGTGCGGTGGAACTGAATTTGATTGCTGCGGATATGCCGGCGCTGATGATCATGTGCGTCATCAAATACCGGGACAACAAGACGCGGCTGTACAAGACGCTCAAAGAGGATCCGGTGCTCAAACATATACCGGTGATCATGTTGTCGAACATCGATCGCAAAACCTTTTTCCACTATCAGAAGATCAAAAACCCGACTTTCGGCAGCAGCTTGCCGGAACCGGAAGGCTTTCTTGTCAAGCCGCTTGAGGCCGACGATCTGCTGCGTCTGGTTCGGGAGCTGACGGAAGTAAGCGGCGCCGAGGCGCTATAATAAGGATTTCTCAAAAACCGCTGTATAGGCGCGGGAGCTCTGCAGCGATGGGAAAACAGGAAAACCCAGGGACGATGAACCACTCTTTGGTCGTTCCGCAGCTGCACAGGGATGTGGCCCAATTTGGCGCCAAGGATATGGAGATCTGCATGCAGTGCGGCATCTGCAGCGCATCATGCCCTTTATCCACCGGAAACGATACGTTTCCCCGAAAAATCTACCGATATCTTCAGCTCGGGCTGAAGGACAAGCTGCTGCGATCCCCGGTTCCCTGGTTGTGCTACTACTGCGGAGAATGCAACAAGGACTGCCCCCGCGGCGCCGAGCCGGCCGAGACGATGATGGCCGCCCGGCGCTGGCTGACTGCGCAGTATGACTGGACCGGGCTCGCCCAGCGGTTTTACCTTTCCGCAAAATGGGAGATCGGCGCACTGGTTGCGGTAGCGTTTTTCGTTGTGATGCTGTTTGCAGTGTTTCACGGACCGATCATCACCGAGCGCGTGTCGGTCAACTCCTTTGCACCGGTGGCCTGGATCGAGATCGGTGACCTGCTGATGGCCGCCCTTCTGTCGGCATTTCTGCTTTCCAACGCGTACAGAATGTTTCGCCTGGTCATGGGCGATACGAAGGTGCCCATGCGGCTCTATTTCACCGAGGCCAAAGCCTTTGTTTTGCACTTTACCACCCAAAAGCGCTGGCGGCAGTGCGGGGAGGATCGCAGCCGCTGGGTGAAGCACTTCACGCTGGTAACCGGCTACCTGACCATGATGACGCTGGTCATCGTGTTCATCCGCTGGTTTCAGGTCGACGACAGCAGCTGGCATTTTACCAGCCTGTTCGGCTATTACGCAACCGGTGTGCTGCTGTTTGTCACCGTGGAGATGTTTCGAAGCCGAATGAAGAAGCAGGAGGCGATCCATCGCTTTTCCGAACTGTCCGACTGGCTGTTTTTGATCCTGCTGTTTTTCACCGCGCTGACCGGCATTGTCATGCACATCGTTCGGCTGGCCGCTTGGCCGATGGGAACCTATGTCTGTTATGTCGTCCACCTGGCGGTTGCCGTGCCAATGCTGGTGGTTGAGGTTCCCTTTGGGAAATGGTCCCATTTGTTTTACCGGCCGCTGGCCGTCTTTCTAACGACGGTCAAGTCAAAGGCCGCCGATGCGTCCCGTGTGACGCTCACCGATGTTTTGGCCACGGTGGGGGAAACCTTCTTGACCTGTCTGCATTGCGGCACCTGCAGAAGTGTTTGCCCCTGGGGCTCGGATGCATCTTTCAACCCGCGCCGGATCCTGCGCGATCTCGCTATGGGATCCGGCACCGTGCAGTCTGTCGAAGAGGCCGTGTGGCGCTGCGTTACCTGCAATGCCTGCGGAGTGGACTGCCCGCGCGGAATCGAAATCACCGATGTCATGCAAGCGGTCAGAAGGATCGATGTCTCCGGCGGCAGGATCCCGGAGCGCTTCGAAGGGCCGCTGGAAAGCTTACAGCAATGCGGCAATCCCTGGAGCGGCAGCCGCGACAAGCGGCTGCAATGGGCAGAGGAGCTGGACATCCTGCCTTTCACCCGCGAGCACGAGTACGGCCTGTTCACCTGCTGCACCACCGCATATGACCCGGCCAACCGGGCGGCCGCCCGGGCGCTTCCGAAACTGCTGTCTATCGCCGGGGTGGCTTTCGGGACATTTGGATCCGAACAAAGCTGCTGCGGCGACCCGGCTGACAAAATCGGCGCGGATAATCTGTTTTCCCAGCTTGTTCATCAAAACAGCGAGCTGATCTCCGATGCCGGCGCGGCAAAGGTGCTGACCACTTCGCCGCATTGCCTGCACGCGTTCACAAACCGGTATCCCGAGCTGGCTTCCGTCGGTTTCGAACATTACACCCAGCTTCTCGATCGCCTCATCACGCAGAAGCGATTGATGCCCGTCCTGAAAGTTTCACGGATGGTCACCTATCACGATCCCTGCTACCTGGGGCGCTATGCCGGCATCACCGAGCCTCCTCGTCGTGTATTAAACAGCATTCCCGGTTTGACGCTGGTCGAAATGCCCCACTGCCGGCAGCAGAGCGTGTGCTGCGGTGGCGGCGGCGGCGGTGCCTGGAGCGATGCTCCGGTGGATCAACGTCTGGGGGGGGCGCGGGTTCGCGAAGCGCTGGACACCGGGGCCGAGGTCATCACCACCGCCTGTCCTTACTGCATCCGCATTCTTAATGAGGCAGTGGTGCAGCTCGGTGTCGCAGATCGAATTGTTGTTCAAGACATGGCCGAATTGCTGTTGCAGTCACTGGAAATAACGGACGAAGCCGATATCACCGCGGCTGTCAGGGACGATGCCGAGCAGGAGGTCTTTCATGGCTGAGCGAATCGGGTTTTACATCTGTCATTGCGGTATCAACATCGCCTACCGGGTTCGGGTAAAAGAAGTCGCTGAGTATGTCGCAACGCTGCCCAGCGTGATCGTTTCGCGCGATTACCTGTTCATGTGCTCCGACCCCGGGCAGGAGCTGATCGAAACCGATATCCGGACCCACAACCTCAGCCGCGTGGTGGTTGCATCCTGTTCGCCGCGCATGCACGAAAAAACCTTCCGGGCCGCCTGCCAGCGGGCCGGGCTTAACCCGTACCGGGCCTTTCACATGGTCTGTGTGCGAGAGCATGTCTCCTGGGTTACCGAGGATGAAGACGAAGCCACCCGCAAGGCCAAGCTGTTGGCCGGAGCGGGCATTTTGCGGGTTTCCCATCAATCCGACCTCACGCCGGCCACCTTCCCGGTGTGCACCAACACCCTGGTGGTGGGCGGGGGCATTGCCGGCATGCAGGCCTCTCTGGATATCGCCAAGGCCGGTTACAAGGCTTACCTGGTGGAG
>JAHEIV010000339.1 GCA_024639205.1 Deltaproteobacteria bacterium
GCCCGGTCCGCGGTAGGCGATCGCATAGAAATCAGTTGCCACCGGAACCATCGAAGGCCGCAGTCCGTAAGCGGTGTCAAACTCGAGCGTATCGATCTGGGGATTGACGATGGTGCCGGTGTTGCTGATCTGCACTGTTTTGAGCCAACCGTCGTTGCCCGGGCCCGAATAGGCAATGGCAAACACCTCACCGCTGATGTGGATGATCTCCGGGTCAAGGCCGTTGTTGGTATCGAACTCCAGGCTGTCGACCACCGTATTGGTAATCTGCCCGTCGTTGGCGATTTCCACGGTTTTGAGCCAGCCGTCGTTGCCCGGTCCGCGGTAGGCGATGGCGTAATAGTTGCCCGCAACGGGCTTAATGTCGGGGTTATAGGTATACACGGTGTCAAATTCCAGCGCGTCGATCACTGAGTTGCCGATCTGACCGTCGGTGCCGATCTGAACGGTTTTGAGCCAGCCGTCGTTTCCGGGACCGGAATAGGCAATCGCGTAAACGTCCCCGGCAATCGGAATGATCGGAGCGATCAGGGCGTAGGCGTTGTCGAATTCGAGGGTGTCGATCTGCGGGTCGATGATCGAGCCGTCGGCGGCGATACGCACGGTTTTGAGCCAGCCGTCGCTGCCGGGACCGGAGTAGGTGATGGCGAACACCTCGCCGGAGATCGGAATGATGAACGGTTCACGACCGTTGCTGGTGTTGAACTCGAGACTCTCGATGATCCCGGTGATGTCCCCGGGTTGGCCGCCGCCGGTAGCGGTGACCGTCACGCTGAGCACGATCTGGGCCGTGTTTGCCGGGCAGACCGAATCGGTCGCCGTAAGGGTGAAGGTGTAGGTGCCCGGGGCGGTGGTGCCGCTTTTTCGAATGGTGCCGGTTTCGTTGCCGGTGGAAACCACCGTAAAGCCGGTGGCGCCGCCGGACTGCAGTTGCCAGTTCATCGCCCCGACATACCCGCCGTTGGTCTGAAAGGTTTCTTCCTGGCTGGCCAGACTCCAGGTGATATTCGTACCCGATCCGCTCGTGCGGGAGATCGACAGGGCTGAAGTCACCTGCAGGCTGAAGGACTTGGAGGCGGTTTTGGGCCCGCCGTCCGAGGGCAGGGTGGCGTCTTCTACCTGGACACCGATAGTGTAGCTGCCGCTGCACTGGGTGAGGGTGCCGGTCAGCTGTCCGGTGTAGGGGTGCAGGTAAAAGTCGGTGAATCCGCCGTTGTCGGTCAGGGTCCACTCATAGGGGGTGATGCCACCGGAGGCCTGAAATGCCACTCCGTAACTGCTGCCGACCGTGCCGCCCGGGATGGCGTCGGTTGTGATCACCGGGTCGCTGCCGCCGGCCGGACAGCCGCCGACACCGAAACAATCCTGGTCGTTGCAGTCGATCAGCCCGTCGCCATCATCGTCGGTTCCGTTGATGCAGCCATTTGGATAGGCGTTTTCACCGGTGACGTTGCCGGCATTGCCGCCCGTGCCGGCTGCCAGAACGGCGCAGCCGGCGATACCGTTTAGATAGGTCAGGGATGCAGCCTGCATCAGATCGTCATAGCGGGTGCTTAGCGGATCCCCGTGAAATTCGATGCGGTCCGGCGAATCGAAACGCAAGTCAGCCCCTTCGTTGAATCCGTCAAAAAAACCGTCTCCGTTGTCCTGGTCCAGATCCTTCATACCGCCGCTGACCAGCACGTAGGCGATATTGCGGGTGTTGCCGCCGGTGGCATCGGTGATGTGAAGCTTGCTGGTATCGGTCGGGTTGCCCTGGTGCTGGAGATCGTAGTGCTGGATGATCGTGTCGATGTTGCTGCAAAGCGGATTGCTGCCGGTGGCCGCCGTTGTCTGGATCAGATCCTCATAGACGCTGTATTTAATGTTGTTTCCCCAGACATCGCTACCCGATGACAACCCGAGGGTCAGGTAAGGCAGATCGCCGACATAAGCCGCACAGGTGTCGTCAGCCGGGTTTCCGGCGCTGCCGCCGTCGTTGCGGTCTTCCTTTCCGTCACCGCTGATGTCCGGGCACGGAAGCCGGCCGGTTGCGGAGATGAATCCCTGGGTGGAATAATTTAACTTTTCCAGAATGGCCCGGGATTTCTTGATTTTTCCGGCCTGCAAGAGCGAAGGCAGCACCGTGGCCATAATCGAGATGATCACGCCGGCGATAACCATTACCACCGCCATCTCGATCAGGGTAAAACCCGAGCAGCCCAGCGACCTGTTGCGTTTGGCGACGTGCGGTTTTTTTCTCATTTGTGTGTCCGGATGCAAAGATACGGTTGCGTATACTATTGGTATCGGCCGAGGCGGTGAAAACCTTGAGGGTGGTGATTATCGTTGACATCGATCGGTAATGAGACATATTCAAACAGTAATGGTTTTCTCTGCCAGGTGCTGTTATGGAAGAAACCCGAAAACGCCGTTTATTGATGGTTTTATTTTTTGGATTTATCGCCGCTCTGTTTATCGGCTTCATTCATCTCGTTGTCTCCGGTCCACCGGATCCCCGCTATCGGCGGTTGGAAAATGCGGCTGCAAACTACAAACAGGAGCTGAAAAGCCGGTTGCCGGTCGATATGGTCAATATCTTTCTTCCCGTTGGTGAGCGGGTGCGCATCGACAAAATCGTGGTGGTTTACCGCGGACTGGAAAATAAAATGGCGCTGATCGATGTGTTTATCTCCGACCTGGATCCGCTTGTGCCCTATCGCCACGCTGTTCCCAAGGGCGATACCGGAAAAGACATCCGCCTGGGCGGTCAGCCCTTCCAGCTGAAATCGGTCTCTGCCGCGAGACTCAAGCTAAAGCGGATCAAAAATTGATTCGCACTCTCTGATGCGCTTAAAAGAGTTGACAATTTTTGTTTATCAGATTAAAAAAAGACCGGTCGGTATATATTTTCATGGATCAGACAAAGGGGGGGTATGGGGCCAAAAGGGCTGCAGACCCGCAGCAACATCGTAAAACAATCCTTGCAGCTGTTTTCCGTCAAAGGATATTACAACACGTCTGTAAGCGATATCCTTGCAGCCACCGGATTGACCAAAGGCGGCCTTTACGGTCATTTTGCCAGCAAGGAGGAAATCTGGCAGGCCGCCTACGACGAGGCCATCCGGATCTGGAAGTCGATCGTTTTCAAGGGAATCCGCAACCGTGCCGATCCGCTGAAACGGCTGGAAAAGTTCATTGAAAACGACATGCAATACTACCTGGGCAAAGACACATTCGATGGCGGGTGTTTTTTTCTGAATATGCTGGTGGAGCTTTCCGGACAGTCGGCATCGATGACCCGGCAAATTTTTCAGGGCTTCATACAGCTGTCGAGCCTGATGCAAAGCTGGTTAAAAGAAGCCGAACAAAACGGGTCGCTGCGCAAGGGCCTGAACCTGCGGGAAGTCGCCAATTTCATCGTCATATCACTCAACGGTGCCGCAGCGCTTTATATCTCCAGCAGGGATGCTTCCATATTGACCCAGACGGTGCGCCAGTTGAAGTTCTACGTGCGGCAGCTGCGCCCGGGCGCTGCATGAAGGTGGCCGCTGGAACGGAAACCACAAAAGGAGGATGCTGATGGAAATCAAAATCACGGAACACAGATCCGGGAACAAACCGCACCCCGAAGACAGCCAGCTCGGCTTCGGGAAATACACCACCGACCACATGTTTCTGATGGATTTCGATCAGCCCCAGGGGTGGCACAATGCGCGGATCGAGCCGTACGGCGATCTAAGCCTGGATCCCGCAGCCATGGTTCTGCACTATAACCAGGAAGTCTTCGAGGGACTCAAGGCCTATCATCTGCCCGGTGGCGGGATCGGTCTGTTCCGACCGGAAAAAAACATCGATCGAATGAATGCCTCCGCCCGGCGGATGGTGATGCCCGAAGTGCAGCCGGAAAATTTTCTACAGGCGGTGAAAGAGCTGGTTTTGCTGGAGCGCGACTGGATACCCCAATCGGAAGGCACGTCCCTGTATATTCGGCCCACCATGATCGCCGTTGAACCCGCGCTCGGCGTGCGTCCTTCCGAGCGTTATCTTTTCTTCATTATCACCGGCCCGGTGGGAGCCTACTAT
>JAHEIV010000340.1 GCA_024639205.1 Deltaproteobacteria bacterium
GCCGGTATGCTGACACCAAAGCGCCGGAATATGAAATCGGCCAGAGCGCTGACCAGGGATCGCTCGCTGCGCGGCATCTCGGCGACGATGACCTCCACAGTCTCGGCCACCGGCACGAGCTGCTTGCGGCAGGTTTTTGGAAGTGCCCTGAGCAGGGCGGTCAATTTTTCCTCCAGTAGGCCGGGTACCAGCCAGTCTGAGGCTTCAGCCGGCACCGTGGGGGCTACGTCAGAGGGCACCCGGATGGTAAGACCATCCTGGTCGCTTCCCGGATCAAAGCAATAGTCGCAGGCAAATAGATGCTGGCCCAGTCTCAGCTGGGAGGGAAACCGGGACAAAACCTCATCACCCGGTTCATAGATCATGACATCTCGCCTGCGCATGCGAAGAAAGCCGTCACCGTCGTGCTGCCGGATCTTTTTTTTCAATCCCGGCATATCGGTCACCGGCCCCAGCCGCTTTTTGTAGAAACGCGCCAAGTGATCTTCGGTGACAAGGACATCGCGTCTGCGGATCCTTTCTTCCAGACGGCGAGCCTGCTCGATCAACCCGAGATTGTGTTTCACAAACGGCAGGGGGTGACGAACATCTCCGTCTACCAGCGCGCGGCGAATAAAAATGTCACTGGCCTGCTTGGGATCGATGGGGCCGTAGGCCACCGTTCGCTGCGCGACAATGATCAGACCGAAAAGGCTGACCTGCTCGGAGGCCACCACCTGCTCTCGTTTCACCGACCAGCGCGCAGCGGTGTAAGTGCTGCGGCAAAAATCCCGGCCGATGTCTTCAATCCAATCGGCTTGAATCGATGCGACCGTTCTGGCAAACAGTCGGGAGGTTTTCACCATCTCGGCGGCCACGATCCACTGTCCTGCGGCGTTGAAGAGCCCCGAGCCGGGAAACAGCATAACCTCACGGCCTCTGGCAGCTGAATACAGATTCTTTTCGTGCCTGTGTGCGATGTTGGATAAAAATCCACTCAGCACGGCCTTGTGGATCATTTCATAGCGGAGGCTGTCGTCGCCGATCGTTTTTCTTGCGATCCGCAGCCTGTTTTCCCTCAAAATCTGATGGACCTGACGGTGGATGTCTTGCCATTCCCGCATGCGTCGATAGGATAGAAATTGCTCTCGGCAGTATTTTCTCATCTGGTTGCGGGTTTTCAGCGGTTCCAGTTGGTGATGATATTGCTTCCAGAGGTTCAGCCAGGTCACGAAATCCGAGTTCGGGTCTTTAAATCGAGCCTGGGCTCGATCCGCTTCATCTGCTTTTTCCGCCGGCCGCTCCCGCGGGTCCCGAATGCTCAGAGCAGCCGCAATAACAATGATTTCATTCAAAATCCCCAGGTCGCGCGCCTCGATCAGCATGCGCGCAAGCCGGGGGTCAATGGGCAGCCGAGCCATCAGCTTGCCTGTTTTGGTCAACCGATACATTGATGGGGTGGATGCCTTTTTTTTCTTTGTTTCCGAGCGCCTCGCCTTTTGCTTCCTGACATCGGTGGACGGTGTTTTTTCGATGGCGCCCAGCTCCTCCAACAACCGGAAGCCGTCTTTGACGCTTTTGACATCCGGCGTGTCCATAAATGGAAAGCTGTCGATGTCTCCCAGTTTCAATGCCATCATTCGCAGGATGACTTCCGCCAGATTGCTGCGCAGGATTTCCGGCAAAGTGTGGGGGGATCGCTGGTTAAATTCTTCCTCGGAGTAAAGACGAATGCACACGCCGTGCTGCACCCGGCCGCAGCGACCCTTGCGCTGGTCGGCGCTGCTCTGTGATATCGGCACGATGGGCAAGCCTGTCGTGCGCGAGCGCGGATTGTACTGTGAGATACGCGCCAGGCCCGTATCCACTACGTATTTGATTCCCGGTATCGTAAGCGAGGTTTCCGCAACGTTGGTGGCCACAACGATTTTTCTTTTGGCGCCGGGGGCAAAGACCCTGGATTGCTGAACGGCGGTCAGTCTGGCATACAGCGGCAGGATGCGGGCCCGGTCTTTATGGTTCCCCGCCAACACCTCACAGCACTCCCGGATGTCCTGTTCGGTGGGCATGAAAACAAGGATATCGCCATCGAAGCCGGTGGCGATGATCTTATCGACAGCATCGACGGCGGTTTCCACATGGCCCTGCTCCTCACTCCGGGCGCCGGACGACCCGCTGAACAGCGGGTCGTCCGGGTAGTAAATTACATCCACCGAGTAGAGGCGACCCGACACATCGACGACCGGCGCACGGTCAAACGCCCGCGAGAATTTTTTCGTGTCAATGGTTGCCGAGGTGATGATCAGTTTCAGTTCGCTGCGCCTTTTTAGCAGTGTCCGGATCAGACCGAGACTGAAATCGATGTTCAGGCTTCTTTCGTGGGCTTCGTCCACGATGATGGTGTCATATTCTTTCAGATACGGATCGATCTGCGCTTCGGCCAGCAAAATACCGTCCGTCATGATTTTGATGAATGCGTCCGGGCGGGTGCGGTCCTGGAACCGTATTTTGTACCCCACCGAACGGTTGGGTTCTTCCCCCAGTTCTTCGGCAATCCGACGGGCAATCGAAGTGGCCGCTAATCTTCTGGGCTGGGTGCAGCCGATTTTGCCGTCGACACCCCGGCCGGCTGCCAGGCAGAACTTTGGCAACTGCGTGCTTTTGCCGGAGCCGGTTTCGCCGGATACGATGACGACCTGGTTCTTTCGAATCGCACGGATAATCACATCCTTTCTGGCGGTAATGGGCAGATCGGGATCGAAGGTGAGCCGTGGGCGCTGCGCCAGACGCTGGATGCGGTGTTCGACGGAGGTCTGCAAGCGATCTTTCAGCCGCTCGAGCTGTGTAACGACATCGGTTTGAACCTTTCCGCCGGCATGCGCACTTTGCAGGCGCCGCAGGGTCCGAACGGCGCCGGGACGATCCTCGGCCAGAGCCCTGGGCAGCAGGGCTTTGATTTGTTTCTGCAGGTTGTCCGTCATTGCCATGCGAAAAGACCGACTGGGACAGGTTCATGTTGTTTGATTGTTTCGACCCTCTTTGCGAATCCGCCATGACCTGTTCGGGCAACATGCAAGGCGGTTGGTTGTATCGGTATACAATGGAACTTTTTATTGATCAACGCCGGAAAAACGTTTTATGGAAGATGGCGGACAGTTTAATCATCATCGAGGAGGACGCATGAAAAACTTTGTGATCATTGGCGGCGATGCGGCCGGCATGAGCGCTGCCAGTCGGGCGAAGCGGGCCATGCCGGAGATGACCGTAACGGTTTTCGAGAAAACCCTGGATGTATCCTACAGCGCCTGAAACCTTCCATACAACATTGCCGATCCCCGGCGGGGTATCGAAGATTTGGTGGTCAGAAGGGCGGAGGTTTTCCGGGAAAAACAGGGAATCGATTTGCGAACGGCTCATCTAGTCACGCGAATCGATCGGTCAAACAAAACCGTTTCGGGGAAAACACCGGACGGCAGCGGCTTTGAGACTCCATTCGATAAATTGCTGATCGCCACCGGGGCTGCTCCGATCAAACCCGAACTGCCCGGAGTCGATCTACCCGGCGTGATGGTGTTAAAAACTTTGGAGGACGGGCGCCGGATCAAGCAGTTTCTGGCAGAAAATACCGTCAGGCATGTGATAATCGTCGGCATGGGCTACGTTGCCCTTGAAATGGCGGAGAGTCTGCGGGAGCTTGGCCTGGGTGTGTCCATGGTCAAACCGAAGCCCCGGTTTCTGCCCTGGCTGGAGGAAACCCTTGCCGATGTTGTCTACCGGGAACTCGAAGAAAAAGGCGTCCAGCTTCATACCGGCTGCGCACTCGAGCGGATCGAGACCAGTGGAAACCGGTTGAAAGTGGTATGCACCGGCCTGGAATCGGACTGCGACATGGTGCTGGTTGCGGTGGGTGTGATGCCCTGCAGTCAACTCGCCGCGAATGCCGGCTTGGAGCTTGGACCCGCCGAAGCGGTTGCGGTCGACCGGCAAACGCAAACCTCCGATGCGGATATTTATGCAGCCGGCGACTGCGCCGATGCCTATCACGTCGTAACCGGTGATAAAACCTGGCT
>JAHEIV010000341.1 GCA_024639205.1 Deltaproteobacteria bacterium
GCTCAAGGTTCGCTACAACAAGGTTTTCGGTTACTACATCGAGGTGCCCAAATCCCGCGCAGAAAATGTCCCACCGCATTACGTCCGCAAGCAGACACTGGTCAATGCGGAGCGCTATATTACCGACGAGCTGAAAACCTTCGAAACAAGGGTCCTTCATGCCGAGGAGCAGCGGGCCATTCTGGAATTGGAGATTTTCAACCAGGTCCGATCGGAAGTGATCCGCAACAATGCAGGCATTCAGCAGGTAGCGCGATTTATCGGCCGGCTCGACTGCCTGCTCGCGCTGGCCGAAACGGCCGATAAAAACGGTTACTGCCGGCCGTCGCTGAACACGCAGGGGACGATTCAAATTGAGGACGGCCGTCATCCAGTGATCGAAAAGATGCTTATCGGCGAACGGTTTGTGCCAAACAACATCGTGTTGGACAACAGCGAAAATCAGGTATTGATCATTACCGGACCCAATATGGCCGGCAAGTCGACCGTGCTGCGCCAGACAGCAATCACGGTTCTCATGGCACACATCGGCAGTTTTGTGCCGGCCCGCAGTGCTTCGGTTTGCCTGACCGACCGGATATTTACCCGGGTGGGAGCGCTGGACAATCTGTCCGGTGGACAGAGTACTTTTTTGGTGGAGATGCACGAAACCGCCAACATCCTGAACAACGCAACCGGTGACAGCCTGGTTATCCTCGACGAGATCGGCCGGGGTACCAGCACTTTCGACGGGCTGAGCATTGCATGGGCGGTAGCCGAACACCTGCATGACCTGAACGGCATGGGGGTAAAAACACTGTTTGCCACACACTACCATGAGTTGACCGAACTTGCTGCCACCAAGGCGCGTGTCCGCAATTTCCACATTTCGGTAAAAGAATGGAATGACGAGATCATTTTTTTGCGCAAGCTGGCGGAGGGAGGCACAAACCGCAGTTACGGTATTCAGGTTGCCCGGCTGGCCGGAGTGCCCGACCCGGTGGTACGGCGGGCGAAAAAAATCCTTGCCCGCATCGAAAACGACTCCCAGCACTTTCTTTCCAACACAGACCACTCGGCAGGGGAGCTGACCCCCGACAACAAAGGGGTTCAACTCGATTTGTTTCACAAAACCACAAATGCTTTCAGCAATAAGCTGCTTCGTGTCGATATTGAAACGATGACACCGATCGATGCGCTGAATTTTCTCCATGAGCTTCTGGAGCAAGCGAAAGCCGATGCGAAATAGGATATGCTAAAAAAAGATAATTTTATAGTTGCGACCGTGCTGGCTTTGATCGGCACCTGGTGCATTCCGGGCTCGGTATTGGCCGAATCGGCCGAAGAACTTTACTTTCAGGCCGAAGCCTGCAGCCGTAAACTCAACAATGATAAAAAAAAGCAACGCTATCGCACCAGCTGGCTGGTCTGTATCGAACAGGCTCAAAATGTGTATCGGCAGGATCCCCAGGGACCCTGGGCGGCTGCAGGTCTTTACATGACCGGCAGTTTGTACCGCCAGCTTTACCGACGATCCGGCAACCCGGCTGACAACCGGGAAGCCATCGATCACTTCGAACGCATCCTCAAACGCTTTCCGCAAAGCGGCTATTCCGATCGTGCCCGGCGAGCCATCCGAACTGCATCAAAGGAACCGGCTGCCAAAAAAACGGTAGCGAAGCGCAGCAAGACTAAGCCCGCTGCCAAAAACAGTGCCTCGGTCAGCGATCAGTATCATCGCGCCGAGGCCTGCTATCGAAAACTGCTCAACAACCCCAAGCAGCAGAAATACAGGGACCGGTGGCTGCGGTGCATCAAAAAATTCGAGGCGTCCCACAAAACGAACCCCTCCGATCCATGGGCCAGCGCCAGCATGTTCATGGCCGGTTTCATGTACTTCGAGCTCTACAAACGATCCTATAGCCAGACAGATCGGCAGCTCGCAGTCGAGCATTTTGCCCGCGTGGTCAGAAAATATCCGAAAAGCGCATACAGGGCCAAAGCCCAGCGGGCAATCAAGGCGATCGAACGCGACGATGACTTGCTGGCCATTATACAGAACACCGAAGAAAACAGCGGGGAAACAGAAACTGCCGGTGAGTCGTCCAAGGCGAATTCCAACGCAGCGGCTGAAGAAAAAAGTCGAGTGCCAGCCGGCGAACAGCTGACAGTGACCGGTATGCGTTTCTGGTCCAATCCGAATTATACCCGGCTGGTCATCGATCTTGACGGCGAGACCACCTTCGCCTTCAACGAGCTCAGAAGAGACCCTTCCAACAAGAAGCCGCGGCGCTTGTATGTGGATCTTGACAACGCCCGATTGGAAGAGAACCTGCCCCGGATCATTCCCATCGATGACGACCTACTGCTGCACGCCAGGGCCGGCCAGTATACATCCACTGCTGTCCGGATTGTGGCGGACATGAAGTCAATTCAATCCTACAAGGTGTTTTCCCTCAAAGATCCGTTTCGAATCGTGCTGGACATCCGCGGCGGTGAGGAAAAGGAATCACCTCCGGAAATCGCCCGCAACGACCCGAAGGTCGATAAAATCGATCCCAGAAAGTCGACCAAGGATCTGGCCAGGCAACTTTCACTCGGCGTGCGTCGAATTGTGGTCGATCCGGGCCACGGCGGTAAGGACTTCGGTGCGCCGGGATACCTGAAAGGAGTGCACGAAAAAAAAGTCACGCTTCAGATCAGCCGAAGACTGGCCGCCAAACTGCGCAAGGAACTAGGCTGCGAGGTCATTCTCACCCGCAACAGTGATCGATTTCTGACCCTTGAGGAGCGCACCGCCTTTGCCAACACCAAAAACGCGGATCTTTTTATCTCCGTTCATACCAATGCCAACAAAGATCCCCGTGCATACGGCCTTTCCACATACATTCTGAACCTGGCTTCCGACGACGAGGCCCGTATGGTTGCGGCTATGGAGAATAAGACCTCCACCAACAACATCAGCGACCTGGAGACCATTCTGTTTTCATTGATGCACAATGTCAAAAGCCACGAGTCAACCCGGTTGGCAGCTTACGTTCAGGATGCCACCACCAAGCGGCTGAAACAGAAAGGGTACAGTCGCATCAAAAGTGTCGGGGTCAAGCAGGCGCCCTTTTATGTGCTGCTCGGTGCCGAGATGCCGGCGATTTTGATTGAAACCTCCTTTATCAGCAACCCCAGAGAATGTCGCCGTCTAGTCAATCCCAAGTACCAGGACCGCCTGAGTGAGGGCATTGTCCGGGGAGTGAAAAAGTACATTCGGGAGACCAGCCCGACGGCGTTGCAGGACATTCGACCCCGCAGCGGCAAACAGGGCTGAATGCAGGCAAAAAGTCAAATACCTTCGCTGCCGGTTTTTAAACCTTATTTTCTGTTTTAACTCAACGAAACAACATCTGTTCGTTTGATCTATCAACCGCAATCTTATACCTGTTATTCGCTCCGTGCGGAAGTAAGGCGCCTTATTGCCGATAAACGGTTTTTATCAACCAGGTAGGGTGACACAGTGCGTTGGTTTAGACTGCTATACGCAATTCTTGCCGCGAAATTTTGAGGCCAACTCTCAATCGAGGATGAATCCATCGTTGCATTCAGAGTATGGCCAACCGACGTCGATGTATCGATAATGAATCATGCTGCAATGATGACTGCAATGGAAATGGGTAGAGTCGACGTTATGGTGCGTTCGGGCTTTTTAAAATTGGCCAGAAAAAAGAAGTGGTATTTCCCGTCAAGAAGTATAAGCGTACAATTCATCAGGCCGCTGAAACTATTTCATGAGGCTATTTTGACAACCAGAGTATTTCATGTAGATGAGCGATGGATATATATTGAGCAAAAAATAACAAGGCAGGCCAAAGATTTCGCGATTTGCATTGTCAAAGGGACGGTGGAAAAGGAAAGAGAGAGGATTTCAACCGCTGAGATGGCAAAAGCGCTTAACATCAGCAATCTGCCGGCGGAAGGTAAACAGGTAGTCGAATCATACGAAACAGAAAACAATTTGATATACCAACGGTTATGCGATCAATAATCTCACAGTGCCAAAGCTGCTGGTTTGACACCG
>JAHEIV010000342.1 GCA_024639205.1 Deltaproteobacteria bacterium
CAGGTTTCCGTTCTCGACACGGTGCTGGAAATGAGAGCGTTGAACATCGGCGACCGTATCACTTTCCGCATTCAGGGCGTTTTGCTGGTCGCCCGTATTTCAAGCATCCGCAGCCGCACCCAGGAATCCTTTAAACCGTTTTTCTATTTTGTCTTCCAGGATCATGTGCTCAAAGACGCGCCCCAGACGATTTTTACCGCCGTGAACGTTGAAAAAAGCCGGATTGCAGCATTGCAGAACACCGTGGTCGGAAAGTTTCCGAACGTGAGCGTAATCGACTTGTCACAAACCATCGCCGTTTTCGCCGATACCATTCGAAAACTGACGGTGGTTATCCGCTTTTTTACAGCCTTCAGCATTCTGGCCGGGTTGTTGATCCTGATCAGTTCGATTTTTGCAACACGGCTCACACGGATACGGGAGGCGGTCTACTACCGAATTCTCGGTGCCAAAAACCGCTTTATTTTTCGCGTATTTGTCCTGGAAAACATCATCCTCGGTCTTGCCAGCGCCCTGCTGGCCCTGGTAATGTCCCAGGTAGTGAGTTGGATCATCACGGTACGGGTATTTGACATCGCGTATCGACCCTTTGTCCTGGAAAGCCTGGTGATGATATTGGCAACCGGCCTTCTGGTGGTCGGGTTCGGCTTGCTGCCGTCACTTCCGATCCTAAGGAAAAAACCAGTGCGATTTCTCCGGGAGCAAAGCGCGCAATAAGGGTGACCGGTGGCTGCAGCAAGACTGGTGGGTCCGGAGTATTTTTTCAATCAGGAGATTATCCGTGTCCGATAGCGCAAGTCTACAGATAGTGCGAAAAAGCGTGCTTTTGTTTCTGGTTCTGGCAGCCGCCATGCTGGAAGGCACCCCGGGAGGAATTGCCGCGTCCGAAGGGCTGCAATCGGATGGAACGATTGTGGCTGTGGGTGACAGTTTGACGGAAGGGTTGGGCGTTTCGGAAAACCAGGCCTATCCGGCACGCCTGGAACGCTTGTTGCGTTCCAACGGATATGCTTACTCGGTGGTCAATGCGGGCATCAGCGGTGAAACCAGCAGCGGTGCGCGCAGTCGTATCCGGTGGGTGTTAAAACTCAAACCGGACATCGTCATTCTCGAAACCGGCGCCAACGACGGCTTGCGGGGCATCGATCCACAGCTGATCCGCGAAAACATTTCCTATCTGCTGCAGCAGCTTGCTTCCCGGGAGGTTATCGTGGTGCTGGCCGGTATGAAGATGCTATCCAATCTCGGGCCGGAATATACCGATGCCTTCGAAAAAGTGTACCGTGACGCAGCCCGCGATTTCGATGTGATAGGGGTTCCATTCATTCTGGAAGGGGTGGCCGGCGAACCCGATCTGAACCAGCCCGACGGGATACATCCCACCGCGGAAGGATACGCGATCATCGCCGCACATCTTTACCCTTTTGTGGTAAAAGCGATTGAACGGCACCGCCAAAAAGCGACAGATTGAAATCCCATGGGATCAAACGGGATCAAAGCGGCTGGGTTTTGGTTTCAGGTGTCGGCACCGGGTGGTGGAATCACTTGAAAAGGTGTGTAAATGACGGATATCAAACCGTTTGCATACGATCTGGATGAAGCGGCCCTGAAACGCGAGCGCCACAAGGCACGCGAGCTCAGAGATTCCCAATGGTGGAAACGTCGTCTGGCCAGGGGGATCTGTCACTATTGCGGCCGTAAAACCGCCCCCCGGCAGTTGACCATGGATCATATTGTGCCCATTTCCAGAGGTGGTCGCAGCACCAAGGGCAATGTGGTGCCGGCTTGCAAGGACTGCAACAACAAAAAAAAACAGCTGCTGCCGATGGAGTGGGAAGTATATATTTCCGGGATCAATCCGGATCGATAACCGCAAACAGGTCACGGGTTGCGGGCGGCAGGGGATAGGCAGGTCAGTATCCGGACACCGGAGTGTTCGGTTTGAGAGGTGATCGGTGACATCCCTGCAACCGGATCTGCATTGTCCATTCTGGTTATACCCTGGTCATCGATTGACCCATTCCGGTTTTTTCTTTTCCAAAAACGCACGGATGCCGATCTGTGCGTCTTCGGCTCCCAGATGCAGTGCAATGGTGTTGGTGGCATAATCAAAAGCGGCCTCATCGGTTTGATCCACCTGGGCATAGAAACCCTGTTTTCCCAGTGCGAGAACGTAGCGGCTGGCCTTGGTGATTTCGGACGCCAGGCGATGGACCTCTTTTTCCAGATCGACCAGCGGTACCACTCGATTGATCAGCCCCAGCTGCCGGGCTTCCTGGGCGCTTACATACCGACCGGTTAGCAGCATTTCCAGGGCGGCCTTGCGACCGATAGCCCGGGATATGGCTGCGCCGGGGGTGGTGCAGAACAGCCCGACGTGAACCCCCGGCGTGGAAAATCGTGCGCCTTCCTCGGCAACCGCCAGATCGCTCCAGGCAACGAGCTGGCATCCCGCCGCCGTTGCAATTCCCTGCACCTGTGCGATGACCGGTTGTGGAAGTTGGTGAAGCAGACGCATCATTTGCGTGCACTGGTCAAAAATGTGTTTGTTTTCCTTAACGCTGCCGCCGGTCATTTCAGCCAGGTCGTGACCGGCACAGAAGTGCTTGCCGGCGGCCCTGACAATTATGACTGCAATCGATTCATCGGACGCAACCGAGGTGAGTGCATCTGTCATTTCACGGATCATGACCGTTGACAGAGCGTTTATCCGGGACGGATTGTTTAAGGTCAACGTGCCGATGGGGCCTAGTTTATCGAACTGGATCTGCTCATACGCCATCTGCCGGTCCTCCCTGGTTTATTGCCATTACCGGTGTTTTCATAAAATGCTCTTACCATTTTGCTGCCCGGTAGCATTGGACTGCGGGGCGTTTCTGCGCTTGATACTAACCCGCTATACAATGGACCGCTTGCCGATACAACTGGAAACGCGAAAAATACCGGGAAGGATATGCCAACAAGCAATAAGAACCCGAGTCAACTTTTCACTTTACAGCTATGCGATGCTGTGGTAAAAATTAGTCTTTTCAATTGACCTCTTTGATTCCATTGATTGAAGGGCACGACCATGAAAAAGAAAGATATCGACGACTTCCAAAAACTGCTGTCGACGAGGCTGGAAGAGCTTCTGAGTCAGGCTGGCGATACGGTTTCCGGTATGACAACGCCGAACGAGAACTTTCCGGATCCCACCGACAGGGCTGCGCTGGAATCGGATCGGAATTTCATGCTGCGCATCAGAGACCGTGAACACAAATTGATCAAAAAAATCAAGAAAGCCCTGGAGCGCATCGAGAACGGAACGTTTGGAATCTGCGAGACCTGCGGTGAAGAAATTACCGTAAAGCGCTTGAAAGCCCGACCGGTTACTTCGCAATGTATCGAGTGCAAATCCAAAGAGGAGGCCTTAGAGAAAGCTCTTGGATTGTAAGGACCGGTTAAAGATCGACCTGCATATCCATTCCAACGCTTCAGACGGGACCCTCTCTCCTGCGGACATCATCTCGACTGCCCGGGCTTTGGCCCTCGGCGCCATCGCCATCACGGACCACGACACCCTGGAAGGTTCCAAAGAAGCACTGCGGCTCGGAATTCCCCCTTCGATCGGATTTCTTTCCGGCGTTGAAATCAGCGCCTCTCCCCCCCCTTCGGTGGCGTCCCTGACCGGAAGTCTGCACATCCTGGGATACGGACTTGATCTCGACAATAATGAGTTGAATCAAACCCTTACAATTCTCCAGCAGGCCAGAGAGAATCGGAATCCCGGTATATTAGCCCTTCTGGGCCAGTTGGGTTTGCCTATCGATCTGGATGAGGTTCAACAGGTTGTCGGAGATGGACAGATTGGCCGGCCCCACATCGCCCGGGTAATGGTACATAAAGGGTATTCCCAAACCATCAACGACGCATTTGATCATTACCTGGGTCACGGAAAGCCGGCATATGTGGAGAAATATAGAATTTCCTGCCGCAAGGCCATCGAGCTCATCCTCGATGCCGGCGGTGTTCCGGTTCTGGCCCACCCCTATCTGCTGGATCTGCC
>JAHEIV010000343.1 GCA_024639205.1 Deltaproteobacteria bacterium
AACCACGCCGGCTGCATGCAGTGCGCTGTACTCACCCAGGCTGTGCCCGGCCGACGCGTCCGGATTCACCGTCTCTTTGCGGACAGCGGCCAAACAGGCGAGATTGACGGTCGTTACGGCCGGCTGCAGGTTGACCGTTTGGGTTAAGTCCTCCATGGGACCCTTGAAGCAGAGTTTGGCGATATTGATTTTCGCAATGTCACCGGCCATGTCGAACAGCTCCCGCACGAAATCATACTCACGGTACAAATCTTCGCCCATGCCGACAAATTGGGAGCCCTGCCCGGGAAACAGAAATGCCGTTTTCTTCATTTTTTATCTCCTGCACGGTGCGGATTCACTGCAGATAATTGCGACCGCCGAAACGATCGTGCCTGGATGTCAATCATCCAGACGGAACAATTTGCGTGCGACATCCAGATAGGCGGATTGTCCTTTCTGGCATCCATCGCTTTTGAGCACGTCGGTCGGATCGTGGAGAATTTTATTGATCATCGCCTGGGCCATGCGGCGGACCGTATCGTGTGCCGCAGGGGGCAGGGATTCGGACTGGAGCGTTTTTTTCAGTTCGGTTTCGGCGATGGCCTCCAGCTTGCTGCGAATGGCTTTGATCGTGGGAATCACTTCCAGGCTTTCGAACCACTGTCGGAATTTAATCACGGCCTCGTCAATGATCCGTTCTCCCTTTACGGCTTCTCGCTGGCGGTCCTCGATGTTCTCCTCAATGATCCCCTTCAGGTCGTCGATGTCGTACACATAAGTGTTGGCCAGTCGATTGATCTCCGGATCGATGTCCCGGGGAACCGCGATGTCGATGAAAAACAACGGGCGGTTTCGTCGTTTGCGCATCAACCCCTTCAGTTGATCCCGGGTGAGAATGAAATCCGACGAACCCGTGGAGCTGATGATGATGTCGACATCTGCGACGGCATGGATAAACTCTTCGAACTTGATGGCGCCGCCGCCAAAGCGATCGGCCAACTCGACGGCTCGCTCAAAAGTGCGGTTTGCAACTGCGATGTCACCTACCCGATTGCGGATTAAATGCTCTACGGCCAACTCGGCCATTTCCCCTGCTCCGACCAGAAGAACCTGCCTGTTCTCGAGCGATCCGAATATTTTTCGTCCCAGCTCGATGGCCGCGTAGCTGATCGATACGGCATGATCTCCAATGCCGGTTTCGGTACGAATTCGTTTGGCGACAAAAAACGTGCGATGCAGCAGGCGATTGAGAACCACACCCGAAGTTTTTTCCAGGGTCGCCTTACGGTAGGCTTCCTTGATCTGTCCTAAAATCTGGGGTTCTCCCAGGATCATGGAGTCGAGGCTGGCAGCTACCCGGAAGATGTGACGGACCGCATCATCTCCCCGGTGCACGTAGAGCGACGCTTCGAATTTGGCGGTGGGAACCTGATTAAAGCGGGCGATGAATTGTTTGGCGCTTGCTACTGCAGCCGCCTGTTCGTCGGTTACCATCAGCACTTCCACCCGGTTGCAGGTAGAAAGCAGCAGCACTTCCCGGATGTTCGGCTCTTTTTTCAACGCCTCCAGTGCAATTGCAGTTTCATCCTCGGAAAACGCAATACACTCCCTTAGTTCCACCGGGGCTGTTTTATGGTTCAGTCCAATGACGACGATTTCCGACATACTTATCTCGACGGCTGCAACCCAAGATTCTTCTCCCTGGTTTGGCTCTTATCTACAGGCGATGCTGCTGACTGTCCGGTCGCCACGTTGGCGGAGGGTTCGAACGTTGTTTCGAACCCGGCGGATCAGGAGATCTCTCTGCTGCCGTTTCTTCACTGTTTGTTTCAGATGGCCTCCGCCCCGCATCGAACCGTAGATGCCGGTCGATGAAGATCGGAATTGACATTACACGCCGGTGAATCCTCCATGATGTCCCTTGAGGAAAAAGTTTACTCCCAGGAAAGTAAACAACAGGATGGTAAAACCGATGATTGCCATCACAGCCGCCCGCCGGCCGCGCCAGCCTACGGTGAGGCGCTCGTGCAGCAGTGCCGCATAGAAAAGCCAGGTTATACCGGACCAGACCTCCTTGGGATCCCAGCTCCAGAAACGGCCCCATACCGCTTTGGCATAAACGAAGCCGGTGATCAAACCGAAGGTCAACAGAGTGAACCCAACGATGATGCAGGTGTATCCGGTGGCATCGAGCAATTCCAGAGAAGGCAGCCTTTTGAAGAAAAACCCCGGATTTTTGGCTTTGATGCCGTGCTCCTGTATGAGATAGAGGATGCCGATTCCGCAGGCCATCGCAAAGGCCGCATTACCGATGAAAACGGCTGCGACATGAGAGATCAACCAGAAGCTTTTGAAGATCCCCTGGGGCTCGATCGGTGTTTGGGGCACTGCTGAGACGGCTACCATCACCAGAGATATCAGCGGAGCAGCATAGATTCCGAGAACTTTCAGTTTGAACCGGGACTGAAACACCAAGAAAAACCCGGCAATCGCCCATCCGGCAACCGACAGGGTTTCATGCAAATTGCGGACGGGAAACTGCCCGGAGCTGATATAGATGCTGCCGATTGAAATGGTGTGACAGATGAATCCGGCCAGAATCAGCAAAAATCCCGAGCGGTTGAGGAATTCCTTCTGAAAGAACAGGAAGGCAAAATAGCCGGCAGCGCTGGTCATGTACAGTATTACAATAATGATGATCAACAATTCCATATACCCACTCTCCGCTCAACCGGTTTTCATCAAATCGGCATATCGATACTCGTCACCGAGAACGCGTTGCAGCAGCCGGTCTATTTCTTCCTCGCGATTCTCCCGGACCAGATCGAAAAGGCCATTGCGGATCAACTCCTCGAACAAGACCTTGTGCGATTCGGACGCCTTTGTCCGGCTCAGCAATTGATGCCGCACGGCGCCCATCAGTTTCAAGAATTCGGCATACTCTTCGCCGAACTGATTTTCAAGCTCTTGCCGCAGCTTTTTTGCCATGGCCGGACTGCGACCCGATGTAGAAATGCTGATAATCAGATCACCGCGCCGGATCACCGCGGGCAGGATAAAGCTGCAACTGTCTGGCTGATCGACGATGTTGCACAGGATACCCCGATGGCCGGCATCCCGGCTGATGCGCCCGTTCAGATTGCGATCATCCGTGGCGCCGATCACTAAAAACATGCCTTCCAGGTCGCTTGACCGGTAGGGGCGGGATTCGATGGTCAGGCCCTTTGCGCCGGAAAGTGCCAGAAGTTTTTTTGACAGGGTCGATCCGACTACGGTTACAAGTGCACCGCAGCCTAACAGCGTGCCGGCTTTGCGTGTTCCCACACTTCCGCCACCGACCACCAGGCATTTTCGATCTTCAACGTCCAGGTTTACGGGATAGTATGTCATGATGCTGTCAGTTCAAAATTCATCAAATCTTCGGCCAGAACCAATGGGCCGGAGTAGGTGTTCCGGCACTGCTTGCGGATGTCTGCCTGTTCGCACTCCGGGTAGAAATGTGTCAGCACCAGTTTGCCCACACCGGCACGGGTAGCGATACTGCCGGCCAGAGAAGGCGTCAGGTGGCCGCTGACCTTATGATCGTCCGGCAGGGCCGATTCGCAAATCAGCAAGTCCGCACCCTGGGCCAGCGTCACAAGGTTGTCACTGTAATCTGTGTCGCCGGAGAAAACAACTGCGTTTCCGTGATCGTCGGTAATCCGAAAGGCAAGGCTTTCCGGATTGTGCTCAACCGGCAGGGTGTTGACTGCAAATTCGTCGAACCGGATCTGATCCGGACCGGTGTTGTCCAGTTCCACCAGGTGCATCATGCCGGGAGGCAGTTCGATCCAATCGCCATAGACCCGTCGCAATCCATTGAAAAACCGGTCAAATCCGATACCGGCGCAAACGGTGAGTGGTGTTTTTCGGCGATCGATATCCGGATACTTGGTGGCGAAAATCAGCGGAACCAGCTCTCCGGTGTGATCCGGATGAAGGTGGGTATAACAGATGTGCGTCAGGTCGAATATGCTGGTTTCAGCTTCCAGCAGGCGACGCATCGTACCCGGGCCGGAGTC
>JAHEIV010000344.1 GCA_024639205.1 Deltaproteobacteria bacterium
TCCAGCACCGGGTAGAGCCCCAGCATTTCTCCATCCGTGTATTCTCCGACCCGGTCCAAACCGGTATCGGCAATCCACATGCGATCTGTTCCATCGACGGGCAGAACATGGTGGATGTCGTTAAAGAGCCGGTGGGTCATGCGACCTTTAACCCGGAAATGCTGCAGATCGAAAACCACGATTTCCGAATGGGTGCATGTGAACAGATCTCCGTTGGCGATAGTGCCGGAACGAAACGTCAAGGAATAACTTTTGCTGTATAAATCGTAGTTGGGCCGGGTTTCTATATAGGACCTTTTGATCTGTTTGCGGCCAAAGTCGATTTCGAAGATCCCGGCTTCGTAACAATCTGCCAGGCTATCCATGTCGTAATTGTTCTGGTTACGCTTTCCGCCGGTGATGATGAAGGTTTCCGTGTTCATATCCTTTTTCCAAACTCGCCCCGGAATATGGGGCTAGCCCTGAAGTTCAACCGAGCTCTCGCAATAGTTTTTCGACTTCTTCCCGCTCCGAAAACGGGGCTTCACTTGCCAGCGCCTTTTGCAGTTTCTCTTTGGCTTCCATCCGATACCCGGTTTGATAGTAGATAATCCCTGCATGGGCATTAAAAACCGGATTCTCGGGCTCTTTCAGCAGGGCTTTTTCGATTAAACCGAGTGCGCGCGTGGAATAGCCCAGCTTGTGATAGATCCAGCCCTGGGTGTCCAGCACCGCAGGATCTTCCGGTGCCGCACTTTGCGCCACCTGTATGTAGTTTAGCGCCCGCAGGAGGGCAGACTGCGATCCGTCGTATTCACTGAGCAAATAGGCGACATTGTTGGCCGCCAGCCAAATATTCGGTTTTATCGCCAAGGCTCTCTCGTAAGCTTTGATGGCTTTTTGATAGTCACCGCTCACCTGGTACAGATAAGCAAGAGAAAGATATGCCGCCGGGTCGTCCGGATTGATCTGCAGTGCTTTCTCTATCATTTCCAGAGCCTGGTCGCGTTCGTTGCGCCTGATGTAAATCTTGGCGAGTGCTGTATGGGGCGGCTGCCATTCCGGATTGAGATCAATGGCCTTCTTGTAGGAGGCTTCTGCTGCGCTTAAAAGGCCTTTGGCAATTTGAGCTTCACCGAGAAGAAAAAAACCAACGGCATCTTCCGGTTTTTCGGCAAGATGCTGCCGGCACAGTACAAGGGCCCGGTCGACGGTTCCCTGCCGGATGTGCAGGTTCACCAGCGCGGAAAGCAGGCCGGTCGCTGCGGGGTTTTGTCGATAACCTTCTTCGAATGTGGACAGCGCTTCACGGTTCTGTTGTCGTTTCATCTGCAGCATTCCCAGGCGGGTATATGCGCGGGGGTTGTTCGGCTGGATCTCGATCATGCGGAGATAGGTTCCTGAAGCGACCTCGAATCGTTTCTGAGCAGCCAGAAGGTCTGCCCGCAACGACAGAGCCGTATAATTATCCGGATCGAATTCGAGTAACTTGTTCAACTGAAGCTGGGCGGCCTCCAGGTCTTTTTTGACGGCATAGACACTTGCAAGTGCGATGATAACTTCAGATGATTTCTCGTTGATGGCCAGGGCCTTCTGCAGGGTGTCTGCGGCGAGCTCATATTCTCTGTTCAGTAAATGCGCCTCACTCAATCTCAGGTACCCGTCCAGAAACTCCGGTCTTTCGTTGATGACGGTGCGAAACTCTGAAACGGCGTTGATTCCTTCACCCTTCAACAAATTAATCCCGCCGCGGATATAGTGTCCGTCGACATTGTTTGGTGCCTCCGCCAGCACCTCATTAACGTACTGGATGGCAGAATCGGGATCATTTTGCAGCAGGTAAAGTTTGGCAAGGGCAATTTTGGCCTTCAGCACACCGGGGTCTGCGGGATCTTTCACGATGCGCAGACTCTCATTCAACAGCTGAATGGCGGCTTCTGAACGCTCGGTGTTCAGGTACAGCTCACCGAGTTGCAGGCGGAGATTGAAGTCTTTGTTCGCTTTTTGGATACCGTCCATTAAAACGGTTTCGGCATCGGTCAATTGCTTTTTGGCGATGAAAAATTGCGCTACGCGGATAATATTAATTACGTCCACCGGATCCTGATGGGCCAGTTCAGTGAGTTCCCGGCGGGCTTCGTCCGGGCGGCCCGATTTCCACAACAGATCCGCCAGGTTCAGCCGGTGCCCCAGTTTCTGAGGTTCGATGCGAATGACTTCACGGATAGTTTCGATGGCCAATTCGGATCGGTTTTCGAATTCATAGAGCCTTGCCAGCAGGGTGTGCAAGCGCGGGGAGGCGGGATTGGCGGCGATACCCTCCAGCAGTACCGCTATGGCTGACTGAGAGTTCTGCCGTCGGGCGTGGATCGTAGCCAGCATTACAAAAAGCTGCGGGTCGGTGATACCCCGCAGCTTGATATTCTCCAGCTGCAGCCGGGCTCTTTCATCATCTTTTTCAGCCAGCTGAATGGCAGCATTCAGCAACAATGCGTCCGGATCATCCGGATTTTGACTGAGAACCAGACCGGCTTTTTCTCTTGCCCGATCGGTTGCCTTGCCGAGAAGAAACAGCCGCCCCAGCAGAACCTGCGAGGGGAGATGGTTCGGATCGATTTCCACTGCTTTGGCCAGGTATTTATAGGACTTCTCGTAATCTCGTTCAGAAAATGCGATCTCTCCGAGAGCGAAATACGCCGGTTGGAAATTCGGGTCGATCTGCAGGGCATTTTTGTACTCCAGCCTCGCCTTTACAGTGTCTCCGGCTGCCTGCAGCATCTGGCCCTTTTCAAAAAAGCGGCGTTTTTTTTCCTCCGGACCGTAACATCCGCCAAAGAGGGCCAGGATAACGGATAACACCAGGATAGATACTATAATGTGAAACAATCGCATGGAAGCGCTTACCCTGCCGTTCAGTGTTCTACGAATTGGGCCAGGTATCAGGTATTGTGCATCGGTAGTCAGATGAAAATATGCTGTCCGGATCAGGCTTCCCCAAACAAGAAAGTGGCCTAAAACCAAATTATTATAGGGGAAAACGCAACAATCTTCAAGAAAGGATGCGACTCTTCGAAAATGGGAGCGTTACGCCAAGCCGCGCACGAATACAATCATCAGGGCGGCCACGGCATGCAGGGAGATACCATTTAGTTCACCGCGTAACTCACCCAGCAGCACTTCGAAACTGAACAGCAGGGCAATCAATTTGGCAGCGAACAGGCCCATTCGGTAACTCTGGATTTGCGCGTCCGGCAGGTTCGGAACGATCAGCGCGATGAACAGGATCAAAAAATCGGTGGGGGTGGTGCGAAATCCGTTTTGCCGTCGAGTAAACTTGAGCATGATGATAACGGCGGTCACGAGATACAGAAAGTGGAGATTATAAAGCCGTTCATATTTGTACGCCAACCAGGACACCATCCCGACCTGGCTCTGGTATACCAGAAACAGGATCAGAAAGTAGACCGACACCTTCAGGCTCAACTGCAACCAGTCCGGCCGAAACAGCATGATCAGTAACAGATGACATGCCAGGAACAGCGCGATGGTCGAAAAAGGTGTCGGGATGCTTGCCGGGAGCAGGGCAGTGAAATGAAGCGCTGCCGGCAGGCTGATCAGAACCGCCCAGTAAGACACCTTGATGACGATGCTCTTTTCCCGGATGACCTGCAAATACCGCTGAACAACTAACTCGATCGGGTGGGGATGATGGAATTTTATGGCGCTTTTTGTGGTAATCAGAAACCCGGAAAGCACCAGACCGCAAAATATCAGGTACAGGAAAAGCAGGAACCACTCAGAGTGAAACCGGAAAACAAAAGCACAAATCACCAGCAGGGCCTGAAGCAGGTAGATGGTAACCACCGCTTTGGAGTGGGGAAACCCATGCTGGATTAATTTGTGATGGAAATGGTTGTTGTCGGCGATAAAAGGGGATTTACCTGCCGAAATTCGCTCCGCAATCACCCGCAACGTGTCCAGAATGGGAAATCCGAGCAATATCAGGGGAAAAAGTGGGCTAACCGGCGTATTTCCCTGGGACAGGCCCAGCGACAG
>JAHEIV010000345.1 GCA_024639205.1 Deltaproteobacteria bacterium
GAGTTCCGGCACCATGCCGGAGAGCTTTACGATGGCGCCGTCAATGTCGGTGATCCCGTGACGGTGCATGAAAGTCGGGGTGGTCGTCAATCCCGTCAAGAAGCCCAGCTGAAATGCTTCCTCGATTTCATTGAAGTCCACTGAATCCAAATAGAGTTTCATAGAGCCTCCCTTGCTGCGGTGAAGCGAGCTGCCAACGCACCTTTCGAGTGGCAAGTAGCCTCGACCCAAATTTTTAAAATTCCGCTTATTTCACGAGCAGCAGCGCAAGTGTAAACGTGAAACATGCGGGCTAAACCGGTGTTGAATGCTCGACGAAGCCTGTGACCATCTGATGAATCTCCATCAGCGGTTTTACGAATTCTTCAAGCTGGTCCAGCGGATACTGGCTGGATGCATCACACAGGGCAGCGGGCGGATTCGGATGAGCTTCGATAAAGATACCATCCACACCGGCCGCCACTCCGGCCCGGGATATGACCGGTAAAAACTCCCGCATGCTGCCCCTTGGATCCTTGCTGGGGATACCGTATTTGCGAATGCTGTGGGTGATGTCGAACACCACCGGGTAGCCCATCTGATTCAGGTGGTAAAAACTGCGAGGGTCCACAACCAGATCGTTGTAGCCGAAGGTGTAGCCACGTTCGGTGAGAATCACCTTGTCCCCGCCGGCATCCTCTATCTTTTTCACCGGTTTGGCAAGGTTTTCCGGCGCCAGAAACTGTCCATGTTTAAGGTTTACGACCTTGCCGGTCTTTGCCGCTTCGACCAGCAGAGACGACTGCATGCACAAATAGGCCGGGATCTGAACCACGTCGACAACCTCTCCGGTGGGTGCCACCTGCTGGGGATAATGGACGTCGGTAAGCACCGGCAGTCCGAATTGCCGCTTGACCTGATCCAATATGCGCAGTCCCTCCTCCAGGCCCGGTCCATGATAATGCTCCAGCGAGCTGCGGTTATCTTTCATAAAAGACGACTTGAAGATAACCGGCAGCTGCAGCTTCTCGGACATCTTCTTTAACGACTCTGCCGTTTGCATCATCAGGGATTCATCTTCGATAACGCAAGGACCTGAAATTAGAAACAGCCGGTCGGTCCCACATTCGACACTGCCCACTTGAATCTGTTTTTTGGGTGTCATTTTTTCCTCACAGGTTGTGCCATCGTTGTGCTGTCGGTCGAGGTCTCAACGGGTTCTTACGGCCCAACGCCGGACAAACCCGCATCTAACGCCGCACGTTGCGAGAAAACTAAGGAAAAGGAAGTAAAATGTCAAGCGGATTTCAACCGGTAGCAGCATATGTTCATTGATTTCCGGCAGATCCGTTTGAAAATAGTACGCCGTGCAATCCGAAATGTCGACGCTTTTTCCGTAGCGCAGACCGCTGACCAAATCCTGCGTCCAGCTTGACAGCCCCCCCGCTCAACCGGTATACCTGCTGAATCCTTGCGGCTTTGCTGACGCAAAAAGGATACACCCTGTGCTCAAACAGAAACAGATCAAATGAAAATCCTGTTGGTTCAAACGAGCTGGCTCGGGGACACCATCCTGTCCACTCCTGTTATTGCGGCGATCAAATCGATCTACCCCGATGCCGAACTCTATCTGTTAACGACCGTGTTGTCGGCAGAACTGGTGCGCCGTGACCCGCTGTTGGCCGGCGTACTCACCTACGACAAACGCGGTCAGGATCGCGGATTTTCAGGCATTTCCCGCACCTGCCGCCGTATCCGCGATCTGCGGTTCGATCGCGTATACTCCCTGCACAAATCCTATCGCACCGCTTTGTTGCTCTGGTGCAGTCGGATTCCAAGGCGAATCGGATTTACCAATGCCCGCCTGGGCTTTCTCTATCATATTCGCAGACCCCGACCCGCGTCCGAACACGATGTCATACGCAATCTATCCATTCTCTCCGCAGAAATCTCTGCGGAGGCCTTCAATTCGCGGCTGCGACTGTTTCCGCCGGCTGCAGAAGATATGCGCCCAGCTGTCCAAGAGGTTCTCCATCATGTACAGGATTTCATTATCATGGTACCCGGCAGTGCCTGGCCCACCAAGATGTGGCCGTGGGAAGGGTATCGACAGGTGGCCGCCCGCCTGCTCGAACGGGGTCATCCGGTGTTGTTGCTGGGAGCCGCTGCGGAAGCCGCGGTGGCGGAAAAAGTGGCCCAGGGACTCGATGTCATCAACCTGGCGGGAAAAACCAACGTTTCCGAAGCCATGCTGGTGGTAAGCAGGGCCCGCCTGATGATATGCAACGACAGTATGGCCCTGCACCTGGCATCGGCATTTCAGATTCCGACCGTTGCCATATTCTGCTCCACATCACCGGCATTCGGTTTCGGTCCCTGGCAAAACCGGGCCATCGTGGTGCAGCGAGACGACCTGCCGTGCAAACCGTGCGGATCCCACGGCTACAAGCGGTGTCCGAACAACACGGAAGCCTGCATGAAAGACCTCTCCGCTTCCCGGGTATTGCAGGCGGCCGACGCACTGTTGACCTGACGGAGATTGACACAAACTGGCATCTTTTCCTATGGTAGGTCCCGAAAATAACCTTGCAGCATTCCGGTATCCCGCTGACTGTGAAATGCCACCGGTGCGCCACTGCAAGCGGGATCAATGAGCGCCGCAACGACCGTAAACTACCGGGTTGTCGTCACGATATATGTCCGACCTTCACTTCACCACATTCGAATCGGTCCGTATCGGATCTTACCGGCCCCTGGAGAAAACGCAGGTCAAGGAACTGGTCCGGCTGTTCAATCAGCCGACAGCAGCTGCACGAATCGTGCTCGGAGGACGAACGTCGGTGGTACGCTATAAAATGGAAGGCTTCGGACCGGTGGTTATCAAGTACTACCGGCGCGGTGGTTTCATCAGCCGTTTCAATGAAAAGACCTATCTGCGGTCCGGAAAAACCCGCGCGCAGCGGGAGTACGAGGTATTGGAGCATGTACGGCGGGTAGGAGTCCGGGCTCCCCGTCCGGTAGCCTTTGCTCACCGGGGGTTCTTGTTCTACCATTGCTGGTTGGTGACAGACGAGGTTGAACAGCACCAGACGCTGGCAGCATTGAGCCTGGCCGATCCGAAACAGGCTGTGCTTCTGACCGGTGTGGTGGCTGCTGAAATCAACCGATTGATCGATCATCACCTGCACCACGTCGATCTGCACCCGGGCAATGTGCTGATCGATGTGCAGCACCGGGTTTTCCTGATTGATTTTGACAAGACCCGGCGCACACAGCTGCAGCCGGGAGACTTGCGCAGTCGCTATGTCAAGCGCTGGCAGCGTGCCGTGGCAAAACATCGCCTTCCGGCAGATCTCTCCCGGGCCATGGAAGATGCCCTATTTGTTTGAAACCTGAATGCGGTTGCGGGCTGCCGGTTGGCCACGTCGATTCTGCAAATCACCCTTTCGAGTAGTCTGCGTATTCTTTCTCTTCGATCAACTCCGAGTCATGCGATAGGTTGATCTTTCTTTTCAGCTCATAGCGTCGATCATTCTGGATATAAACGCTTCGTGCCAGCTGAATAAACTCGTCATCGAATTCGTTTTGTGCTTCTTTGACACGGATCCTGTCTTCGATATCCCAGAGAATCAGGTTGACCGCCAGCAGGCTTTTGAATTCATTCGACTCGATCGTGACCCCGGCCGACTCCATCGAACTGCGAAGAATGTCGTACTCCTTGCGGATATTGGTCAGTTTTCCCTCGTTACTGATTTTTTCCAGCTTTATCGAAAGAATGGTCAGCTTGTCCACCAGTTCGCCGATCGAAATTTCTATCTTCATATCTTCTCCTTGTATACACCCGATACCTTTTTGGGGTGTTTATACCGAGACACGACGGTGTGTCAAGCTACCCTTTGGGTGGGAAAGCGGCAGCGGCGGCAAAGTTGCCGTTGACATGCGCCGGGGTCTCCGATAGTTGAGAAACGGAAGATAAATACTACGCTGTCCGGACAGGAGCATCGGTATGATCATCTCCGGGTTGACCATCATTCGCAACG
>JAHEIV010000346.1 GCA_024639205.1 Deltaproteobacteria bacterium
CCATTCACGATCGATCGGCAAAAAGCCGGCCGAAGAAGGCGGGTGCGGCGTTACCGGTTTTATTTCCTCTATTCCCGTCAGGGGCCGGCATATCTTCGAGCCTTCCATACAGATGCACAACCGGGGCAACGGCAAGGGCGGTGGGATTGCCGCTGTCGGTCTTTCCGCCGAGGCCCTGGGCGTAAGCCAGGCAGTTTTAGACAGCCACTATCTGCTTCAGGTCGCGCTGCTCGATCCGAAATGCCGGCCGCAGGTGGAAGCGGCCAACATCGAACCGGTTCTCGAGGTTCACAAGGCCGAGGCCATCCCCACCGTCGATGATTATCGGCAGGTCAAGGGCCTCGACGTCAAACCCCCTGACGTGTGGCGCTATTTCGTGAGGGTAAAAAAGACGGCCCTGGAACGCTTTGTCGATGAAAACAACCTCCGGGATCTGGACCCGGGCAAAGCCGAGGATGAATTCATTTATCAGAACTCGGTCAGAATCAACCAGCAGTTCTACGCCTCACTGGGGGAGCAGCAGGCCTTTGTCCTGTCCCACGGCCGCAATATGATGATCCTGAAAATCGTCGGCTATGCGGAAAAAGTCGTTGAGTACTACCAGCTGGAGGATTTCAAAGCCCACGGCTGGATCGCCCACCAGCGCTATCCCACCAAAGGCCGCGTGTGGCATCCCGGTGGCGCCCACCCGTTCATCGGTCTGGATGAGGCCCTGGTTCACAATGGCGATTTTGCCAACTACCATGCCGTCAGTGAATACCTCCAACAGCACAACATTTATCCACAGTTTCTCACCGACACCGAAGTGTCGGTTCTGCTGCTGGATCTGTTGAACCGGACCTTCGGCTATCCCATGGAGTACATCATCGAAGCCCTGGCACCGACCACCGAATACGATTTCGACCGCCTGCCGCCGGAAAAACAGCGCATCTATCGGGTGATTCAATCAACCCACATCAATGCATCACCGGACGGCCCATGGTTTTTCATCATCGCCCGCACCGATCCGTACCGAAACAACTTTCAACTGATCGGTATCACCGACACCTCCATGCTGCGGCCGCAGGTGTTTGCCCTTCAGGACGGAGAGGTACAAATCGGTCTGATCTGCTCCGAAAAGCAGGCGATCGACGCCACGCTGCAGAGCCTGGCGGCCGAAGACGACCGATTTTGTCCGGTGGCGGATAAATACTGGAACGCTCGCGGCGGCAGCGCCACCGACGGCGGCGCCTTTATATTCACCGTCAGCGATGCCGGAAAACCGGACGGCTCCAAGCGGCTGGAGTGCACCAACAAGTTCGGTGAAGCGGTGATCATCCCGCAAAACCAGAAACCGTTTACGAGACAAAACGCCGAAGCGATTTCAACGCTTACCGGGGAAATCGACCGGGCAGTGGATAACGGATTGGCCGAAGGCGATGGCTCGACATTCAAAGAAACCTGCATCCGGCAGATGGCTGGATGGGACTATGCCTCCCTGCGGCACTTTTGCGCTGGGCTGATTGCCCGTGCCGCCAGGAGCGACACGGACAAAATCAAGGCCATCGATGTCCTGACCGCCCTGAACGATCGGCACTATCCAACCGGAGAAAAAAAACGCAGCGCCGTTCTTCACATCGTGCGACAGAGCCTGGCCAAGATCTTCAGCAGCTCTCCGAAAATCGGTGAAAATGGATCCGGCCGTTACCGCTACATTGACAGAGAACTGAGAAGCTCATTGACACCCCCGCAATACGACGACCAGGTACTGGTGCTCAACGCCAGGGAATTTGACCCCGAGGGCGGCGACTGCGACGCCCGCCTGATCGTCGAAGCGTATGATAAGGGCTGGAAAAATTTCATTTGCTATGGCTACAAAGGGCAGCGATTTACCGGCTGCGGTTTGTCGAAAGGATCCGATGACGTCAGGATCGACGTCTATGACAGCTCCGGTGACTATCTGGCTTCGGGCATCGACGGTCTGCAGATTCATGTCCACGGCAACGCCCAGGATCAACTGGGCCAGATAATAAAGAAAGGCAAACTCGTCATACACGGTGATGTCGGTCAGACGTTCATGTACGGTGCCAAGGGCGGTGAAGTATACGTGTTGGGAAATGCAGCCGGCCGGCCGCTGATCAATGCCGTGGGACGGCCCCGCGTGGTGATCAACGGGACCTGCCTCGATTATCTGGCCGAAGCCTTCATGGCCGGCGATCCGCTCAAGGGTGGCGGATTTGTCATTTTAAACGGCATGCAGTTTGACCACAATGGGAAGCTGCAACCCCAGCCGACACCTTATCCGGGTTCCAATCTCTTCTCGCTGGCATCCGGCGGTGCCATATACCTGCGAGACCCTTTGAGGGTGCTGGTCGAGGAACAGCTCAACGGTGGAGAATTCGTGGAACTGGCCCCGGCTGACTGGGAGCTGATACTGCCCTACCTGCAGGAAAACGAAAAACTTTTCGGCATTTCCGTAGAAAACGACCTGCTCTGCGTGGACGGCAAAAAGAAAGATTACACCGCCGTGTACCGGAAAGTCCAGGCAGTCCGGCTCGACGTGCTGGCAAAAGTTTCAACGGAAACCGAGGAGTGGGGGGCGGAATGGCGTGACAGCGCGTAACGGACTCCCTGCGAAACCGGATACCGGCTTGCCGATACCGGGAAAATTATGCTACGTACCGGTGTTGCTTCCGGCTGAAGGTTTCTTGTGGTAGACCTGCGACACGTAAACCGCAGCCCGAAGCCCGCATCTCGCAACCTGTTACCCGGAACACCCATGAAAGCACTGCTGGCCCTCGAAGACGGACGCACCTTTGCCTGCCGGTCCTTTACCGGTCCCGGCCGGGCATCCGGAGAGGTGGTTTTCAACACCAGCATGACCGGATACCAGGAAGTGCTCACGGATCCTTCCTACAACGGTCAGATGGTAACGATGACCTACCCCCTGGTGGGCAGCTACGGCGTCAATGCGCAAGACGTGGAGTCGGGGCGAATCCAGGTGGCCGCGTTCATCGTCAAGGAGTACCAGTCCCATCCGAGCAACTACCGCGCCACGGGCCACCTGGCGGACTACCTCAAAAACCAGGGAATTCTCGGCATCGAACAGCTCGACACGCGCGCACTCACCCGCCACATCCGCAACGCCGGCGCCATGCGGGCAGTGGCATCGACCGAAGAGCTCGATCCGGATTTACTGGTGCACCAGGCCAACCGTATCCCACCGATGTCCGGCCTTGACTTGACCCGGGATGTAACCACAGATCTGCCATACCGGTGGACCGATGGCAAGCCGGAACCGATTCCGGGGGGGATGGAGGCCCTGAGTGCCGATGTGTGGCTCTTTCGAGACCGCAAACCCGCGGTGGTGGCATTCGATTTCGGCATCAAGTACAACATTTTGCGCAGTCTGACCGCCGAAGGGTTCGAGGTCGTAACCGTCCCGTCGACCACCCGTGCAAAGACGATCGAGTCGATGGCACCCGATGGCATTTTCCTTTCCAACGGGCCTGGGGATCCCGAGCCGGTCACCGAGGCCATCGATACGATCCGCAGCCTTCTCGATTACCGCCCGGTTTTCGGGATCTGCCTCGGACACCAGTTGCTGGGGTTGGCACTGGGCGGAACCACCTCGAAGCTCAAGTTTGGTCACCGGGGCGCCAACCAGCCGGTAAAAAACATGCGCACCGGAAGAATCGAGATCACCTCGCAGAATCACGGATTCGTCGTCGACCTGGAGTCGATCCGGGGCGAGGATGTGGAAATCACCCATGTCAATCTCAACGACAATACCCTGGAGGGCTTTCGGCATCTGAAACTTCCGGTTTTCGCGGTGCAGTACCATCCCGAGGCGTCACCGGGCCCCCACGATGCCGGGTATCTGTTCGGCGAATTTCGCCGCTTGATAGAGGCAGCCAAATAGTAAGGCGGCTCGGGCGCCGGAACACCATATCGGTCGGTACCTGAAATTCGGAGTCATCAGATGGATCTAACGCAGCCGGTCAAGACCGGTTTGCACCCGATGACACCGCTGCGAG
>JAHEIV010000347.1 GCA_024639205.1 Deltaproteobacteria bacterium
CGGGCACCCGCTGACGGCGCTCGCTGAGCGTCCACATCAGTGTCAGGCTATCCTTGCCACCCGACATGCCCACCAGTATCCGATCCCCATTGGCAATCATGTCGTACCGGTGAATGGCACGGCCGACCTGACGGTTGAGGCTCCGGTAGGGCGAGCTTTTCGGTGACAGAGGGGTCATTCTTTCGTCGCGACTGGTTTAGCGGGCTCTTCCAGCTGCAGTGGGGTTTCTTCCTCTTCTATCTTGAGCTGGATACGGCCCGCGGCAACTTCCCGCAGGGATACGACGATATCCTCATTCTTCGGCGAACTGACCAGATATTCGGAGCCCTCTCTGATCTGGCGTACCCTTTTGGCTACCATATTCACAAGCAAAAATCGGTTGGGAACTCTTTTGAGACAATCCTCCACAGTGATACGTGCCACTTTCTGACCTCCTCGCTCCTGGCGATACTGCTCAGTTTTATTTCCTGGATCACCGGCCGGGTTTCTTCGGCCGGACGGTATGTGATCGAATAATGGCTCAGCCGCTTTAACGGATCTCTAACACCTCGTAGCTGCGGATGCCGCCGGGAGCCCGCAACGTAACGGCATCACCGGGTTTTTTCCCCATCATGGCCCTGCCCAGGGGAGAAGAAATCGATATTCTTCCCTTTTCCACGTTTGATTCGTCGGGTCCGACCAGCTGGTATTCCACATCTTCGCCGGTGTCGATATTTTCGAGAAGAACCCGGCTGCCGAACATGGCCCGGCTATTGTCCAGTTTGCGTATGTCGATTACTTCGGCGTGAGCGATTTTATGCGCCAGCTCTCCGATGCGGCCCTCCAGAAATCCCTGCCGGTCCTTGGCGGCTGCATATTCGGCATTCTCGGACAGATCTCCGTGCGCCCTGGCTTCCTCGATCGCACGAATATTGGCAGGGCGTTCCACCCGTTTTAGTCTCTCCAACTCTTTTTTCAGATTTTCATATCCTTCTTTGGTCAGCGGTACTTTGTCCACTTCGATATTTCCCCTTACATTTGTAAAAAAATCAATCGGTTCTGCCGTTTTGCGCCCTGCGGCGGCAGACGGCAGGTTAGAGATATTCCTTTACCAGCAATTCGGCGATTTGAACGGTATTGGTGGCCGCTCCCTTGCGAATATTGTCGGCTACGATCCACATGTTGATACCGTTGGCGATTGACTCATCCTGACGGATACGACCCACCAGGGTTAGGTCCTGGCCGGCGGCATCGGTGGCCAGCGGATACACGTCCGCACCCGGGTCGTCCATTACCCGCACTCCCGGTGCGCTGCTGAGCAGTTCCCGTACCTGCTCGGCCGAAATGTGCTGCCTGGTTTCAACGTTGACCGCTTCGGAGTGTCCGTAAAAAACAGGCACGCGAACCGTCGTGGCGGTCACTGCGATGGTGTCATCTTCCATGATCTTACGGGTTTCGTGGAGCATCTTCATTTCTTCTTTGGTATACCCGTTTTCCTGGAAAACATCGATGTGCGGCAGGCAGTTGAACGAAATCCGGTGCGGGTAGACCTGCTTGCGGTAATCCAGAAAATGAATCATGGCCCGCGTCTGATCGAACAATTCGTCGATGGCCTTTTTTCCCGTGCCGGACACCGCCTGATACGTTGAGACGACGATTCTGCTGATACCGCACTTGCGGTGAATCGGGTTCAGAGCCACTACCATTTGTATGGTGGAGCAGTTCGGATTGGCGATGATGCCCTTTTTGGTGTAACCTTTGATTGCATGCGGGTTGACCTCCGGCACCACCAGCGGTACCGCCGGGTCCATTCGCCAGGTGCTGGAGTTGTCAACCACCACGCAGCCCTTATCGGCGGCGATCGGTGCAAATTCCTTGCTGGTGCCGCCACCGGCGGAAAAAAGCGCGACATCTACACCTTTAAAGGAACCCGGTGTCATTTCTTCAACCGGGAGCCGATCCCCCCTGAAGCTCAGCTGCCTGCCGACACTGCGTTTGGAAGCCAGCAACTTGAGCGACTTCACCGGAAAGTTGCTCTCCTCCAGGCAGGTGATCATCTGGTTGCCGACAGCACCGGTTGCACCGGCCACAGCCACATGAACGGACTTTACTCTCATTTCTTTTCTACCTCTTCGATCGCATGAATGGTGATTGTGTCCGTTGCAAGTTCTCCGACTTGAGATCAATCAGCCTTTGTCCGCCGGATAGAGGCGGACACCAGGTCTCCCACTTCTTCGGTGGTGTGGCCCATTCGGCCGGCTCCCACATCGGCGATATCATCCTTCAGCACCTTCTGAATCGCCCGCTCAATCAGCCCGGCGGCTTTTTGCTCTCCGAGTGTTTCGAGCATGAGCTGACCGGCGGAAATGGCGGCAATCGGATTGATCATGTTTTTTCCGGTGTACTTGGGTGCCGAGCCACCGATGGGTTCGAACATGGAAACCCCGTCGGGGTTGATGTTTCCGCCGGCCGCGATTCCCATCCCACCCTGGATCATGGCGGCCAGATCGGTGATGATGTCACCGAACATATTGTCAGTGACGATTACGTCGAACCACTCGGGATTTTTGACCATCCACATGCAGATGGCGTCCACGTGGGCGTAGTCGACCTGGATGTCCGGGTATTCCCGCGCAACTTCGTAGAAAGCCCTTTCCCACAGGTCGAACGCGTAGGTCAATACGTTGGTCTTGCCGCAAAGGGTCAGCTTTTTTTCCCGGTTTCGCCGCCGGCAGTATTCGAAGGCGAAGCGCACACAGCGCTCAACACCTTTGCGGGTGTTGATTGACTCCTGAACAGCCACCTCATCCGGCGTGCCCCGTTTCAGGCAGCCGCCCGCACCCGCGTAAAGGCCCTCCGTGTTTTCGCGAACCACCACAAAATCGATATCGGCCGGTCCTTTGTCTTTCACAGGCGTAGCGACTCCTTCATAGAGCTGAACCGGTCGCAGGTTGACATACTGGTCGAGATGGAAGCGAATATGAAGCAAAATGCCCTTTTCCAGAATTCCAGCCTTGACGTCCGGATGCCCGATAGCGCCCAGGTAAATGGCGTCGGCCCGAGAAAGAAGATCCAGGGCCCCTTCGGGCAGCACCTCTCCAGATGCCAGGTAATGCTCGCCTCCCCATGGGTAATGCGTGAACGTGATCTGAAAATCACACATTTCCGCGACGGTTTTTAGTACCTTGATTCCTTCGCGAATCACTTCGGGCCCGGTTCCGTCACCGGGAATTACCGCAATATCATATGCTTTCGTCATCTTTCTCCTGGTACCCATCGGTCGATCATATTAGAAAATCAGTCAGCCGGGCGATGGTTGCACGCCCGCCGGCCCGGTTGGTTCGCTTATCGCATTTACTCGCTTGCACCGAAAAACACTCATGAAACAAGCGGGAGCCGAGGCTCGCCACGGCTTTTACCCTGCCGGTGGTGATCTACCTCGTCATGTTGTTCAAGGAAGCGGTCGGGGCTTGTTTGCCTCGCGGGGTTCGGTATCGGCGGTCTTTGGTCTTTTCATTCTCCAGATGGTCATGAGAGGGCCGGAAATAACGTACACAAACCCGATGGAAAAAAGGGTGATAGACGGTTGTGCAGCGATGAATATCAAAACCAGGATGGCGGCGACCAGAAAGTTGAAATTCATACTGCGAAACAATTCGGCATTCTTGAAGCTGGAGTATTTAATACTGCTGACCATCAAAAATGCCAGCGCATAGAGCATCAACAGCATCAGCAGTCGCTGGTTTCCGACGTCCAGCCCCAGGCGGTGCCACAACAGCAGCGTGGCAGCGGTAATACCGGCTGCGGCCGGAATCGGCAATCCGGTGAAATGTTTACTGCTGACGGTGCCGGTTTGGGTGTTGAAGCGCGCCAGACGCAGGGCACCGCAAACCATGAACAGAAAGGCCGCCAGCCAGCCGATTCTTCCCATCGGTTTAAGCGCCCATAGGTACATCATCAGGCCGGGAGCCAGACCGAAGGACACCAGATCGGCGAGCGAGTCGTATTCCACTCCGAATCGGCTGG
>JAHEIV010000348.1 GCA_024639205.1 Deltaproteobacteria bacterium
AGTTTTTATCTGACAGGCAACGCTGCCAGCGCGACTGCGGCGATGGCAAAGCAGAAAACTCCGGTTCACGGCGCCGAACGCCGCCTCACAAATGGCAGTGGCCGCAGGCGCCAGAAAAATACGGGTTGAGCGCAGCGCGGCAACCGGGTTTTTTGCTTGGCCATTACATGTTCTCCCATGTGACGCGCAGAACCTCATCGTAGGTCGTATTTCCCTCGAGCATCTTTTTTATGGCGCTTTCGCGCAGCGTGAACATCCCCTCCTCGCGCGCCCGGACCCGCAGCTTTTCCACGTCGGTGTTGACCGTGGTCAGCTTCTTTAGGGTTTCGGTGTAGGGCAGCACCTCGAATATAGCACCCCGGCCGCGGTATCCGGTGCTGCGGCACTTGATGCAGCCCTTGCCGCGGTGCAACGTCAACGAGCCCTTCCTGCCGGCCTCGATGCCCATGGCGGACAAATCGGCCGCCTCCATTTCAAAGGGTTCCTTGCAGTAGATGCAGATCTTGCGCACCAGCCGCTGTCCTAAAATCCCCACCAGGGTCGCCTGGATTAAAAACGGGGGAACCCCCAGATCGAGAAGCCGCGTCACCGAAGAGGGTGCGTCGTTGGTGTGCAGGGTGGAGAGCACCAGATGCCCGGTCAGGGCTGCCTGAACGGCATTGCGGGCGGTATCCAGATCGCGCATCTCGCCGACCATGATGATGTCCGGATCCTGTCTCAGAATGGTCCGCAGGATGTTGGCGAATGTAACGTCGATGGCCGGCTGCACACCGATCTGATTGAAGTCCTCGTGAATCATTTCGATGGGATCTTCCACCGTGAGCACATTGTTTTCAGGCGTCGACAACCGGCGAAGCGTCGAATAGAGAGTGGTCGATTTACCGCTTCCCGTGGGACCGCACACCAGCACGATGCCGTGGGGCATTTGGATGATCTGTTTGTAGCGGTTCAGGTCCGTGGTGGTGAAGCCAAGTTCTTGCAGGTCCTGGAACAGGATGTCCGGGTCCATGACCCGCATGACCACCTTTTCGCCGAAGGCCACCGGAACGGTGGAAATCCGGATTTCCACCTCCACGCCGCCCTTGTCGGTCTTGATCCGCCCATCCTGGGGACGACGCTTCTCGGCGATGTTCAGGCGTGAGAGCGTTTTGATCCGGCTGACGATGGCGTTGTGGACCTTTTTGGGCAGGTTGTAAACCGTGTGCAGAACGCCGTCGATGCGCATGCGCACCATCACGTGGTCCCGCTTGGGTTCGATGTGGATGTCACTGGCCCGCTGATCGAATGCATACAGCAGGATGTGGTTCACGGCGCTGACGATGTGCTGGTCGTTGGGTGCGGAGTCGTCGTTGGCCTTCAGGCGGACGAATTGCTCCAGATTGCCGATGTCGATGGAAGGCCCGGCGAACAGGTCTTCGGCTGCGGCAATCGACCGCTTGAAGCCGAAGAACTCGTTGATCAGACGAACCACATCCGTACGGGAGCTGACCACGACCTCAACGTCCATGCTGCTTACCCGCTTGATGTCGTCCATGACCTCCAGGTTGAACGGGTTCGGTGTGGCCACCACCAGGGTGCCTTCTTTGATGTCGATGGGCAGGACCAGGTGGTTTTTGGCAAAATTGTGAGGAATCGTGGTGGTTACCAGATTTAGGTCAAGCTTGAGCGGGTCGATCTTCTTGTAGGCGTATCCCCACTGTTTGGCCAGCGCATGATAAATGGCGTCTTCGTCCACCATGCCGACCTGACCGTCCTTGCGACCGATTTTCAGGCTGGTGATGACGTCGACAATGCTGACAGCTCCGTCGCTGATGCCGGCAGCGGTTACCCCTCTCTCGCGAGCGAGTTTTTTTATTGTCTGATCCTGCCGGGAAAGAATTTCTTTGGCCTTGTCAGTGGTGATCAGGCCCTGCTTGATCAGCGCTTTACAGATCTCTTTGGGATTACGGGCAGTAAGGACGTCAACCGGCATGTCGGGTACCAGAAGTTCAATTGTTGCGGTTACTGCCCGCATATTCTCTGCGGGCGAATTTGCTACCTGAACCTTGCACGGGTCGGAGACATTCATATACAAGGCAGTCCAGGGCGCAGCCATACTTGGGCTATTGCAGGCCCTTCATAACGCAGCGGATGAACGTCTCCGGCTCGCCCACCGCGGGGTGAAAATCGATGAGATGAATGCGGTTTTATCCTGATGCCGTTTGGGCATGCGCGCTGGTACGTATCGTTGGTTCAAACGACTGTCGCTGACCCATTTGACAGATTCTCATCCATTTTCATTCAAAGAATTATACCATAGAACTTATTGAAATCCCACTTTGTTTTTGCATACCGGCCCCGGGGTTGGCCGGACAAAAAAAAGACCGGCCGGCCGGCAAAACAGAGCTGGTACGGTAGGGTCTTTGCTGTAAACGGTTGCCGCAAGGCGAGACGGCGATCACCGGAGCCAGACGGCAGAGATCTTGCTGTCTGCGTCCAGCTCGTATCCGATCTTGGTTCCTTTGCGAAAATCGCCGCGGTTGGCAAGGATGGTCTTGTCCGCATCAGCGTAAAATTCTACATTTTCGGCGAACGGGTACCACATATCGTCGATGACCATGCCCCTTTCGTTTTCACCGTCAATCTGCTGGGCACCGGCCGGGACGACGGCGACAGCCAGCAAGGCTGCGGCAAACAGCAAAATCACTGCCGAGAACCTGACTACACAAATCGTTTTGGCTACCATATCGCATTGCTCCTTTAGGTTCGGTATTCGGGTTTCCGGTGGTTCTGGTTGAATTCCTCCGCCCCCGTTGCAGGGGCGGAGGAAATATCCCATCGATTCATACCTGTCGAAACCCATCCTCCTACCGGTTGATCAGTCTCCAGTAGTACATGCCGCGCTGCTCGCCTCTTTCCCGCAGCGTCAGGATCGTACCGGCGGAAGTGCTGAAGTACTTGGTTTCCAGCTCGTCGTCCGGCATCCGCAAGAAGGTCGGCGGGAACACCATGGTATCAAACTCGATACCGGTGGGCGGCACAAAGATGAATTCGGGCAGTGTCGGATCACCGTACCAATCCGGATTCTTGACCTGGATCAGATCGTTTTCATCGATCACGCCGTCGTTGTTGATGTCGAACTGGGGCACGGCCAACCGACCGCCGGTGCACTTGTTGATCTCGTACACCACCGAGCTGCCGCCGGGCGAACACGGATCGTTTTCCGGAATCGTGCTGACGAGAATCAGCTTGTTGTCGCGGATGATCACATCGCGCACGATCCGCTCCTTGCTGCGCCCGTTGACATCGGCAAATGCGGCCAGATCGACGAACCAGCCCACATGGACCGTTGGCTTGCCGGTGGCGGCTTTTGTCGCCCAATCCGGGTCGTAGGCGGAAAAGACCAGCAGATTCTGGCCCGGGTTGCTGGGGTTGTCTATGACGTCGGTGATTTTCTGCTCCAGCAGTTCCACGTTCGGCTCCAGGTCCGGGTTGGAGAACATCTCGACCGCGCCGCGCTGGATCGGTCCGAGGTAATCCTCCGGATCGGTGCCCGAATCCCAGATGGCGTAGATGGAGTTGTATTCATCTTCGTCGATATCATCTTCCGCCAAGTACTTGCCGGTTCCAAAGATCACCAGGTAGCCGGCCTTGTCGGTGACGCAGTGCCGGATGACCGCCGGCTGGGTGGTGATCGGCTGATCCCAGGTGGTGTTGCTGGTGTACGGCCAGTTGTAATCCGGTCCGATATTATCGCTGAAATCCCGCTCGCGTCCGGTCGCTTTGAACAGCGGCGCCGGAATTTCACCGTGATCCGGGTTGACCACGCCGTCGACAAAACCGACGGCTTCGCTGCCGTGAGCGACGCCCCAGTTGGCGGGATCCGGATCTCTGAGGTAAAATTTCCAGAGGTTGCCGTTTATGTCGCCGGCATACACGTAGTCCACCCGGTTGTCAGCGTCGATGTCCACCGGCAGCGGCGTGGAAAGACCGTTGTTGCCGGTTGAGCCGGTGTCGATCATGCG
>JAHEIV010000349.1 GCA_024639205.1 Deltaproteobacteria bacterium
GACATTCTACAGATGATCAACGCCGGCATCACCAACCTGACGGTGATCGACGGACACGTGGCCGACATCTGGTCAAAGATGCTGCCCGAACTGAAGGTGCGCAAAGACCTGGTCATCCATGGTGGCGGGAATATCGCCTGGGCGGTGCGCAAGGAAAACCCGCAGCTTCTGGCCAGTTTGAACCAATTTCTGCAAAGCCACCGCCAGGGCACCAAGACGGGCAACATCCTCTTGAAGCGCTATTTCACAAATACCCGCTGGATCGGCAACCCGTTGTCAGAGTCCGATGCAAAAAGGCTCCAGGCACTGAGTGTTCTGTTTCAAAAGTACGCTGAAAAGTACGGCTTCGACTGGCTGAAAATCGCCGCCCTGGCCTACCAGGAGTCGCGCCTGGACCAACGCGCCAAAAGCCACCGGGGAGCGGTGGGCATCATGCAGGTTCTGCCGAGAACCGCCGCCGGTCCGGCGGTCAATATCCCGGATGTGAGCACGGCGGAAAACAACATCCATGCCGGTGTAAAATACCTGGCGCACCTGCGGGACAGCTATTTCAACGATCCGGCCATTGCGCCCGAAGATCGCCTCGATTTCACTTTTGCGGCCTACAATGCCGGGCCGGCAAGGGTCAACAGCCTGCGCCGCAGGGCCGCAAAAGAAGGTCTCGATCCGAATCGTTGGAACCGCAACGTGGAATTTGTGTCCCGCAAGGTGATCGGCAGAGAAACCGACCACTACGTGGCCAACATCCACATGTACACCGTTGCCTATCAAACGTCGCTGAACATGATCCAAAAAAGAGAAGGTGTGATGGAAACCGTTCGATAAGCACCCACCGGACCTTTCGAAGGATGTCTGCAGATTGGTGTATAAAAATGAAATCGACATGGCGCACAAGCGGCCGGGCGGTTTTCCTCGCGGCTGCACTGCTGGTCTCATACGGGCTATCGATGGCGCAGGTGGCCGAAGAACCCGAAGATACCATCAATTATGCCTATGCCACCTGGATCGGAACCGGTTTCTACAAATTTGAGGATCGCCGCATCTACGTGCTGCGGGGCAACTTTTCCTACTCGCTGCAGCAACCCGGAGAAGAAAAATGGGGCTGGGAGCTGCTGCTGCCGGCAACCCTCGGAATGGATGAATTTACGAACCTGGACGTGCAGGTCGCATCGGTGACTTTCATTCCCGGTGTTCAGGCTCTGATCCCGGTCTCTGACAGCTGGCTGCTGAAACCCTTTGCGCAGATCGGCATCGGCAAGGATTTTTCGGGCGGCGATCCGTCGTTTATCTGGGGGTACGGCGTCAAGGGTCTCGGCAACTACCCAACCAAAAGCATGGAGTTTGACATCGGGGCGGGTATCACCTATGCCAACCACACCCAATCCGGATCCAGGGGCGACGACGGATTTACAAAGTTCGACATCGGTCTGAACACGCGCTGGCCGACCCGATTCGACATTCAAGACCGGGAAACCTTCATCAACGCCTATTTCGTCTACTCGGAATTCGCCAACGACGTTGAAGTGCTGCTCCCTTTGGAAGACAACATCGACCTTGAACGACTGTTTACATTCGCGATACTTCTGGAAGGCAGGCCGAATTTTTCCATTTGGTTTATCCCCTTGAACGGGCTGGGCATCGATTTTACTTTTGGGAATAACTTCAGGGGCATCGGCTTGACTACCGGTTTCCCCTTCTGAATTCGCGGTCGCTACGGGCAGGATTGGGTGAGAAACACCGGTGAATTTATTGTCCCAAGCGGCGGCGGTGATAATCGATCACCAGGTTACGAATGACATTCGTAACCTCTTCGGGTGTCCCTTCAAACTTTATGCCGGTCAAATAGGTGGAAGATCCGTTCGGCCGGGAATGGGCCACACGGCCCCTGGTTTCAACGACTTTTTTCTCCAGATCGATCGACAGCATCAGGATGTATTCCGACTCGATGGGCCTGCCGGTCTCCAGCAGCGCCCCGCCCTGGCTGATGTCGACGGTTTTGCCCATGCCTTCGGCAATCGGTTTGCCGTTGGCGTCGATGCAGACGTAGGACACGATGTTGCTGGTAGGCACTCTCGGGTGTTTTCTTCGCTCTTTTTGGTCCATCAGGTCACCTTCAATGGTAGCAGACCGCTGGATCTTTACTGCCGTGGGCGAGTGGTCGTAAATCTTTGCAGGTAATCCGACGGCTGCCGAATCGCAGCAAATTTTCTGCCCGGTCTATTTCACTAGTACGCATAACCGGTATCGGCTTTTTGGGGAAAACCTTGAATCAATCTGCGCAGCAGAATGCAGATCGGCACTCGAGAGCTGCCTACCGCAGCAGCAGCTGTCGTTTTTTGGGGTCGGCTTGACAGACCCACTCAAGTATTGCACTGTTTTTTACCAGCGCTTGCCAGCGCTGCCGAAGATTGGAGCCGTTTGGTCTTTCACTGTTGTACTGATCGCAATCATACAAAATTTTCTAAAAGGAGCGTGATGATGAATTCTATTCGAAAAAGGTTCGTAATCCGGATCGCATTGCCGGCCGTTCTGACGATCCTTCTGACGATCTCCTGCTCGACACGCAGCGGCCAGATGGCCGGCCGAGGAGCAGCTACCGGGGCAGCGGCCGGTGCCGTCGGCGGGTTGATCAGCGCGCTGGTGTTCGGCGGCGACCCGGCAGAGGCGGCCGCCCGCGGTGCGGTCTATGGAGGCAGTGTGGGCGCTGTTTCCGGTGCGGTGGCCGGCGCCCAGGCGGACCAGGCGCAAAAGCAATCCCGTGATGCCAAACTCGAACAGCTGAAGAAAAAGATCGGCGAGGACGCATTCGGCGGGCTGGAAGCGCTGGCAGACTGCAAGCACGAGGTAGCGCAAGGCTACGCCCGCACCGCCGCTAAATCGGGCAACAAAGACCACGCCCTTGCCGGTCTGTGGCTGGAGGTTCTCACCTACGGCGACAGCCGACAGGAAAGCCAGGCCCGGGCGCTGTTTCCGGATCTTATTGCAAAAGACGGCCAGATCCGCTCGGAAGCCCAGGCCGAAGAAACCATGCGCAAAGCCCTGCTGGCGCTGATGGACATCCGCGAGCAATATAAAATGCCGCGGGTGTGCCAGTGACAGCGAAAAGCATTTACCCGACCTATCCAAAACGCTACCGGAGAATCTGCGCCCCGGATCGTTTCTCTTCGGCATCCGGGTCCGCTGATGAAAGGGGATTGAAGCTGCCCGGATGTCCGGGCGTAGTTGCCGTTGTTTGCACCACTGCTTCTTGCGGCACAATAACCAGATGAAATACCCTGCCGCTTTGCCTTGGCGGCATAGGAAATTCTTGCGAATATAAACCGACAAAAAACGATTCAATGGGAAAGGAGGATTCGTTATGCCTGGATACCATAATCGCAATTCGGTTTTGTGGTTACCAATCACCTTGCTGCTGCTTGCCTTGCTTTTTCCTCCGCTGATCACCGCAACTCCGTCTGTGGCTGCCGGCATCCAGGCAGCAGCAAAAGGAGAGGCGCCCGCCGAAAAGCCGAAAAAAACAGATAGCGCCCCACCGGGTCCGGTTGACGAATTCAATCGCGGCACACCCCGCGGAGCCATCAAGGGGTTCTTCGCTGACACCCGCGACGGAAAATTCGACAAGGCGGCCAACTATCTCGATCTGCGTAATCTGCCGCGGGGTATGACACCGGAACAGGGTCCGGAGCTGGCACGCCAGCTGAAGATTTCAATGGATCGGGCCGGCCTGTGGTTGGATATCGATTTGGTCAGCGACGATCCAAAGGGTGCGCTTGAGGACGGCCTGCCGCCGAATCGGGATCTGCTGGGCCGGATCAAGACCCCTGACCGCACCGTCGATATCCTGCTGCAGCTCGTCCCTCGCAAAGACGGTGTATTGATCTGGAAGTTCTCACAGCGGACCGTTTCCCAGATACCGCACTTGTTCGAGCACTTCGGCTACCGGCCCTTCGAACAGAAGCTGTCGCAGTGGATGCCGGATTTTACCTTATTGGGCTGG
>JAHEIV010000016.1:0-11293 GCA_024639205.1 Deltaproteobacteria bacterium
TTCCATGATCTATAGTATCTATTGCGCAAGATCCGCATGGTCTGGTGGATGAAAGAAAAGCTACCTCTCAACAAGTTTGACCCGTTTGTTATACCAATTCATAAAGGCGGACGTGGACAAACTGAAAAACAGATAAACCGCCATGATCAGCGCCACGCCTTCGATCGATTGGCCGGTTTGATTGATGGTCGTGTTGGCCACCGAGACAAAATCCGGAAATCCGATGGCAACCGCCAGCGAGCTGTTTTTCGTCAGGTTGAGCATCTGGCTGGTCAGCGGCGGGATGATCACCCGCAGCGCCTGGGGCAGAATCACCAGGTTGAGCACCCGGGATGGTCGCAGGCCGATGGACATGGCGGCCTCCCGCTGTCCCCTGCTGACCGACTGGATGCCGGCCCGCACCACTTCGGCCACAAACGCGCCGGTATAGAGCACCAGTCCCATCAGCAAGGCGAAAAATTCCGGGCTGAGGGTCAACCCGCCGGTGAAGTTGAATCCGGTCAGTTTGGGGACATCCATGGCTGTCGGCGCGCCAAAGGCCAGCCAGACGATCAGCGGCAAGCCGAAAACCAGACCTGCAGACACACGAAACACCGGAAATAATTGCCCGGTCTGATCCTGACGTTTTCTGGCCCAGCGGCGCAAAAAAAATGCCAGGATGCAGGCGATAACCAGCACAACCAGCATGTATGCGTGGGCCGGATGGGCCGCCGGGACGGCGAAAGCGGCTCCGCGGTTGCAGAGAAAGACGCCGGTGACTGGGTTCAACGCCTGCTGCGGTGATGGAAACGTTTCGTAAAAAAGAGCATACCAGAAAAACAGCTGCAGCAGCACCGGTATATCCTGCATTACCTCGATGTACCCCCCCGACAGTCTCGATACCAGCCAGTTCGAGGAGAGTCGCGCGATTCCGACAACCGTGCCAAGCACCAACGTGATGATGATGCCGATAAAGGAAACCTTCAGCGTGTTTAGGGCCCCGACCAGCAAGGCCCGGGCGTAACTGTTGGCTGAAGAGTAGGAAATGAGGGATTCGCCGATTTCAAAGGAGGATTCCTTGGAAAGAAAGCTGAAACCGGTGGCGATGGATTGTTTTTCTAAATTGATGAGGACATTGGAAATCAGGTAGTAGGCCAGCAGACCCACCATGCAAACGGTTCCGATCTGAAACAGGATGCCCCTTTTCTTGGGGTCGAGCCAGAAGGGAACTTTTTGCTGTACGGCGTTTCCCATCGATCCCGCACTTTCCAACGAATGATTAGCCGGCAGGCCATGAAAAAGGAGGTGTACCGTCGAATCGGAACACCTCCTTTGATCGATCTACCTATCGGATGGGATGGGCATACATCAGCCCGCCCCGCGTCCACAGATCGTTCAGGCCGCGTTCGAGTCCGAGCGGAGTGTTGACCCCTACATTGCGTTCGAAGACCTCGCCGTAGTTGCCCACCTGCTTGATGATGTTGTAAGCCCAAGCCTCATTCAAACCAAGGGCTTTGCCCATGCCCGGTGTCGTGCCTAAAAACCGCTGAACCGGGGGATTGTTGCTTTTGCGCATTTTATCGACATTTTTAGAGTTGATTCCCAGCTCTTCGGCTTCGATCATGGCCGTGACCGCCCACTTGACGATGTCGTACCACTGGTCATCCCCATGGCGCACCACCGGGGCGAGGGGCTCTTTGGAAATGACTTCCGGAAGGATCATGTAATCATCGGGCCGCGGGGAAACCGACCGCTGGGCCGCCAGCTGCGATACGTCCGAAGTCAGGACGTCGCACCGGCCGGCGAAAAAGGCCTTGTTTAGTTCGGCGGTCTGTTCGATGACCACCGGTTTCCAGTTCATTCCGTTGGCGCGGAAAAAGTCGGCGGCATTCAGCTCGGTGGTGGTTCCGGGCAGAACGCAAACCGTGGCGCCGCTCAGTTCTTTGGCGCTCTTGACACCCAGCTTCTTGGAAATCAGAAAACCCTGACCGTCATAATAGTTGACCTGGGTGAAGTTCAGCCCGTTGGTGGTCTCTCTGGTCAACGTAGCGGTGGTGTTGCGGCACAGCACGTCGATTTCCTTGGACTGCAGCGCAGGCAGCCGCTGCACGGCGGTCAGCGCCGTAAACCGCACTTTGTCGGCATCGCCGAACACGGCCGCTGCGATTGCTCTGGCGGTGTCGACATCGAGTCCCTTCCAGACACCCTTGTCATCGGGCATGCTGAAACCGAACACGCCTCCGTTAACCCCGGCCTTTATGTAGCCTCGAGCCTTGACCTCATCCAGGGTGCCCGCCAAAGCTGGTCCCGCTATAAAAAGAAGCGTGACAGCGAATACTACCACAACCAAATTCCATCTTTTCATCGGCATTCCTCCTTTGCGGTTAACATGATCAGAGCGTTCGCAGGCTTTCAGCCCGCAGGCATTTAAGCGATGCAATCGCTTCTCCCGCGGGGTCCGATGCCAACCGGCAATAGCTGCCGAAGTACAATCATCTCCCGCGTGATCCGCTTACCTTTCCTACACTTTAAGTCATTAACAGAAAGGAAACTAACTTGGCAAGTATAAAACTTGAAATAACAGGAAGGGGGGATAGCTGCAGCCCGTCAACCAAAACAGACAACCGGCACCACTGGATGTCGGCTCAAAAAACAAGCGGCCGTGATCTTTGCCGGCAACACCGGAAATGATGAACCGGCAGATGCATAGCTTGACAAGTGCCGGTGCGACTTTCTATAATCGAGTCAGCCGGCCCAACCCGACCGAATTAGGAGTGATGAGCCATATGGATCCAACAGCTGCCACCAGTCGATATACCGTTTTGACAAGACTGTTTGAGATGGTAAACCGGTTGAACGAAGATCAGCAGATCCAGCTGCTCAGACAACTCGACCGGAACGTTCTCAGCTCGCACCTGTTCAAATTGATCATTGACTTGTCCGAAGAGCAGCAGAACCACCTGCTGGACCGACTCAGTGAAATGCTTTCGCAGGAAGTCCCGGAAAAAACCATCACCCTGGATGAGAGGGAAGCACCGCGCAGGAGCTGCACGATTGCGGTGAATTTTGAGACCCAGGGGACCAGTTTCCAGGACACCATCCTGGATATCAGTGCTGCGGGGGTATTTATCAAAACAGACGAGACGCTGGATGTCGGCCAGGGGTTATCTCTTCGCTTTTCCTTCCCGGGTGCCGAAGAAGATCTGGACATCACGGGGGAGATCGTGTGGCGCAGCCCCCGCGGCATCGGTGTCAAGTTTTTCGATCTGACACCGCAATACTTCGAGCGGATCAAGCATTTCGTGGACCAGCCGTAAGCCCAGCCCTTCCAACCGAAACCATCACCAGAATCGATCTACACAGAATGCCGGAATCTGCCGTTGACATTGCGGCGGATGTTATCGCGCAGCGCTTGAGACTTGGATTGAATCACATGGCGACCGTATCGCATGTTTTTCTCGAACAGGTCGGAGCAGTTGCGCATACCTGATTTGAGCTTGTAGCCGTTGGAAGCTACTTTGCGCAGCAGATTGAACTCTTTGCCGATCACTTTGATCTGCTTGAGTCGGATTGCATCCAGAAATGCCTGCCTGTCGGGTCTGCATTCGGCATAAGCTACCGCACGGCCCAGATGGGTGAGAAGGTGGCCGTCACTGCCGGCGGTGATGGCCTTGTCCAGGTTAAATCCGAGCACGGCGCACTTGAGATTCGACTTGTTCAGGTTGCCGGAGTTGATCACTTCCACACCGTCGACCGATGCAAGCAGCGGCTGCAGTCGTTCGGGTGGGAAATATGGATTGCACACACCGGTGTACACCGCACACTCCGGGTGTGGAAAGATGATCACGGTTCGAAACTTGCGCGCCCTTTCGACGATTTCTTCCATCTCCAGCGCGGTGGAGCTCATGACATCCTGACCCATGAAGGGCCGCAGGTCCATCTCGTAAAAATACTGTAAGTCATCGATATGATAAAAGTAAATAAGAACGTGAGTCCCCTCGTAGGATGTGACCTCGATGCCCGGGATACTCAATACCTCGCCGAATCTATCCAGTTCCACCGCACCCTGGATGTCATTGTGGTCGGTTACCGCTACGCCAATACCCAACTTGCCTGCCCGTCGGACAATTTCCGGGATCGTGTTGGAACCGTCGGAGTATCGGCTGTGAAAATGAAGATCGACGACGGTGTATTGTCGGGTGAGCTGTTTCAGGTTGGGTTTTTCAAAACAAATTCTGTGGGCGTGAAGGGGTGAATGCAAATCGAGCACGAGTATTCCTCTCTGTACAGCATAACCGCTGGTAATCTTTAGAAATCGAGATTCTGATGCATTTCGAGACGAAACTATATTTTACTACAGATCGATATCGGGTGTCAAACGCTGATTGTCGTCCACCCACGATCGACCCATCCGGCACAGCAGCGACCCGGACCGCCGTCTGCTCCACCGTTTTACATCTTCGCATTGACGCACGATCGCCCACTATGCCGGTAGGGACCGCTTCTTGACGGAAATCGTATTCGTTGTTAATAATACCGATTATCGATAGACCCCCAAGGAGGACCCGCTTGCCCAACAACCAAATGTATAGAATGACCCGCCAACGAGAACTCATCCTGGAAGAAATCCGGCGGGCAAAAGCGCATCCAAGCGCCGACGAGGTGTATGTAATGGTCCGCAAACGGCTGCCGCGCATCAGCCTTGGAACCGTATATCGAAACCTGGAAATCTTGTGCGAGCTGGGAGAGATTCGGAAACTCGATTTGGGGGTCGATTTCAAGCGCTACGACTGGGATCCGAGGATGCACTATCACATTCGCTGCCTCGAGTGCGGCCAGGTGGACAACGCACCGATAGCACCGCTGAAAACCGTAGAAGACGAACTTCACCAGGCGACGGTGTACACGATCATCGGCCACAAGCTGGTGTTCGAGGGCCTGTGTCCCGCATGCTCGCAAAAGGCAGCCAGCGGAGAAATCCAACCCCCGGACCATGGCGTGTCCGATCACTGATGCCGGTGCAGCCAAATCGCTATGATTGCACCAGCGGTTTCTCGTCGTAAAAGTCCCTGCCCAGATCCCCGCGCGCATTTTCAAAACCGCGGATCCATCCCTGAACCCGACCGGTCCCGTATTCTTTTTCCCAGGCCGCCACGATGCGCTTGACGGGCACGTCGTCGAAGATACCGAGATCTTCGATGTATTCCATATAGAGGTCATTTTCCCGGTTGGTTGCCTGAAATACCGAGTCTTCACGGCCGTTGAATTCCAGTGGATCGACTCGGTGGCGCTCGCACAGTTCGGCATTGAACGCCGGAGTGGCCTTCACCCAGCGGCCCTCCAACAGAAATTCCACATAGCCGTGAAACACGAACCGATCCGAGCCCAGGTAGGTGAGCAACTGCCTGGAAGCGAGATGGTTGCGCACCGTGGCGAAACCAAACCGGGAGGGGATGTTGCAGGCCCGCCCCAGCGCACAGAGCAACGCGGCTTTTGCGACGCAGTATCCCTTGCCACGCTTCAAAACGGCACTTGCACGATAGTGTTCCGGCAGATAAAACGGTGAATAGGGATCGTAACGAATGCCGTCGCGCACTGCATAATAAAGCTGCACGGCCGTGGCGACTGGTTCACGGCCTTCGTCTGGCAGTACGCGATTTCGGTAATCGACAACCGCCGGGTGCTTAAAATTTAAAATAGCAGTCGGTTGCAGGTATTTCTGAATGCTTGCGGTCACGGGTCGGATTTCGGCGACCGTCTGCCTGCCGTGTCTGCACAGCGCAGGATCCCGGCTATTTTAGACGGCGTTTTCGGTTTTAATAGGCGTGCCAGCTGGCTCTGCGGCAGGGTGTCGCGAAGATACTGAACCACGTCGAAAGTTTCCCACCAACAGTCGACGATCTTGAAGCAGCTGTGTTGGTCGCGTTCACAGGTTCGGCAGTAATGAAAAGAAACAGGCCCGCCCAGCCGCGGGCATCGTCGGGTCAGCTGTTTTTCGCTTTCTTCGAGCCGGTTCAAGGGTTCACCCCAAAGTAGTGTTCGGGCTTGCCGGCTGTTTCCGGCAAACCCGATGGTTGACCTTACATGCTTTTGAGCTCTTGCGGCTTCGGGTATTTCTCCAGCAGGGCGATGGTGTCGTCAAACTCGTGCTCGCCGACCGGGTAGTCGGTCAGCTCACCGGCAAAATACTTGTCGTAGGACCCCAGATCGATCAGTCCGTGTCCGCTCCAGTTAAACAGGATTACCTTCTCCTTGCCTTCTTCCTTGGCCCGCAGGGCCTCTTGCACCACGGCGGCGATAGCGTGGTTTGTCTCAGGCGCTGCTATGATTCCTTCTGTTTTGGAAGCCAACACACCGGCCTCGAAGGCTGCCAGCTGGTTTACGGACCTGGCTTCGATGATGCCTTCTGCGACCAGCTGGCTGACCGATGGCGCCATTCCATGATATCGCAATCCGCCGGCGTGAATCGGCGGCGGCACAAACGTGTGCCCCAGGCTGTGCATGGGCAGCAGTGGTGTGTAGCCGGCATTGTCGCCGTGATCGTAAGCGAACGGGGCTTTGGTCAGCGTGGGGCAGGCGGCCGGCTCTACCGGATAAATCGCCACTTCTTTTCCGTTGATTTTATCGTGCACAAACGGGTAAGCCAGGCCGGCGAAGTTGCTGCCGCCGCCGGCGCAGCCGATGATCACATCCGGGTACTCACCGATTTTCTCAAACTGTTTTTTGGCCTCCAAACCGATGATGGTCTGATGCAATATCACGTGATTGAGCACGCTGCCGAGCGAATAACGGGTTTTGCCGGATGTGTCGCTCACCGCCGATTCCACGGCCTCGCTGATGGCAATACCGAGGCTGCCGGGAGTGTCGGGATCCTTTTCCAGGACTTCCTGGCCGGCCTTGGTGTCCATGCTGGGGCTGGGTACGCACTCCGCCCCCCAGGCCTTCATCATCGACTTGCGATACGGTTTCTGGTCAAAACTCACCCGGACCATAAACACCTTGCAGTGCAACCCGAATTGCGCGCAGGCAAACGCCAGGGCACTGCCCCACTGACCGGCCCCGGTTTCGGTGACCAGCCGCTGGATACCAAATTCCTTGTTGTAATATGCCTGGGCAACTGCCGTGTTCGGCTTGTGACTGCCCGGCGGGCTGACCCCTTCATATTTGTAATAAATTTTTGCCGGGGTACCCAGGGCTTTTTCCAGTTCCAGCGCCCGTACCAGCGGCGAGGGCCGCCAGATCCGATAGACGCCCAATACCTCTTCGGGGATGTCGAACCATCTTTGGGGACTGACTTCCTGTTCGAGCATGTTCATCGGAAAAACCGGTGCAAGCTGATCCGGGGTCACCGGGTTACCGTCGGGGCCCAGCGGCGGATTCATTTTGATGTCGGCCAAAATGTTGTACCACTGCCGGGGCATTTCATCTTCCGTGAGCAGAATCTTTTTCGTCTCCATACGTTCCTCCTTGCGGTGATTTCAATCTCGATGACCGGTGCCCTCTTGAGATACACCGATGACGGCACCCCCCCCCTTGCAATCTATCTCAATTATCTGAAAACAGGTCGCTTTTTACGTGAATGTTCCTTTTAGGCTCTCAAGGGCTTTTAGTCAAGCACATTTCGCCGGAACGCTGCATTCTGATGATCGCACGGTTGCTGGTGAGGCGCTCGAGGAAGAACCGGGGGGATGCGCGGGGATCGAACCTACAATGGACGATCAAAAACGGCCAGGATCCGGCTGTCGCCGCCCCGGTCGATATCATCCAGGGCATAGTCGAGCACTGCTTCGAGAAGCGCGGACTTGTTCCCGACCGCTTTGCCTTGCATCTTCAGTTCATAGAACTTGCGGTTGAAGCGCTCAAGGACCCGACGGGACAGGTAAAAACCGACCTTTTGTTTTGCACCGGCAGCGGATGCACCGGCCTGCTGACGCCGGTTTACCCGATCCGATCCGGTTGCCGCCGCCATCGGGTCGATGGAACGCTCCTCGAAAAAATCGTGCGAATCACTCCTGTTTTTGGCCATCTTCGCTTACCCTCCGGATCAGTTTGAGATAATCCTGTGCGCTGCCGGCACTGGGCCGGTATTCAAAAATGGTCTTGCCCCGAACCGGGGCTTCCGACAGCCTTACGTTGTAACGTATCGGATCGCAAATTTGCCTGCGGAATAGCCGTGAGAGCTGATGTAGAATTTCAAAGCTGTGCTTGGTGCGCTGATCGTGCATCGTCGGCACGATATATTTTAGCTGCAGATCGCGGTTGAGGCGTTGGGCGGACATCAGGTAGCCAAAAAAGGTTTTCAACCCCTCCAGGGCCGGCCCCTGGAGGGCGACCGGGCAGATGACTTCCTCCACCGCCATCAAAATGTTGACGCTGAGCAAATCCCAGCCCGGCGCACAGTCAAAAATCAGGTAGTCGAGAGCCCCCCCTTTAGGGACCAGGGCGTCGGCCAGAACACAGTGGCGGGTGTCGCGCGGTTGCTCCCCCAGCCAATTTTTCAACTCCACCAGTTTGATCCCACCGGACAGCAACCACATGTGGTTTCGACACGGATAAAGGGTTTCTTTTCTGGTCACCGGCCGGCTTTGTGAATCGTTTCCGGTGACGAATTCGTACAACCCGAACGTTGGTTTGACGCCCAGAAAGCGTGCCGCCTGTCCCTGGGTGTCCCCATCGACAAGCAGTACGTTTCGCCCCTGCCTGGCCAGACCGTGTGCCAGGCTCACGGCGGTCGTTGTTTTCCCGACTCCACCCTTGGCCATGGCGACGGCGATTTTCCGCATTTTTCCTCCGATCGACAACCGACTCTTATATTCTTCTATTCGTACTTTCTAACATTCTTCTATTCATAAATCAACCTTTTTTTATAGACCTTCCCATGCAGAAATCAAATTGTCCGATCGCTCGATCCATCGGTTATGGCTTGACTTTTCAGCCGGTTCGACGCATTTTGGTGGTCAAAGAAAATAAAGAGGCGATTTCTACCAAGGAGCAAACCAATGCTGTCATTGGAAGAGTTAAAAAAGGAGCGCGAACTCATCGACCAGGTCAACTGGGAGATGACCCCGGAAGAAGCCGTGCGGCTCTATCTGGAGTGGGGCAACAACTGGGCCCGGGGGGACGGATACGTCATCCGTTCCGCAGACGATTACAGCCACTACTTTGTCGTCAACTGCTGGTCAAAGCCGTATTATATTTACCTGATCCGCCGCAACTCTGAAGAAGCCGTGGAGCTGGCCCGGTTCGAACTACCGGAACGGTACGAAAAGCCGGTCTGTGAGCTCAAGGGTGTCTATGCCCTGGAAGACGACGTGAAACAGTGGTTGCAGAAAGAACTGCAGGTCGACTAGTAGCGGCTCTCCCGTGGGAGACGGATGACCATTGGAATTTATTAAAAAGTTCTTCAACAAAAAGATAGTCACCATCGGCGGCGGCAGCGGTCAGTACGCCCTGCTGTCCGGCCTCAGAGAAGTCGAACAAATAGACATTGCCGCAGTGGTCTCCATGGCCGACAGCGGCGGCAGCACCGGTCGGCTCCGCGATGAGCTCGGCATTTTGCCGCCCGGCGACGTGCTCAAATGCATCCTGGCACTTTCGCCCCACCGCGACATGGCGCGCTCCATTTTCCTAAAGCGATTCACGGGGGACCGCCGGCTGCGCGGGCACAACTCCGGCAACATGCTGCTGACCATGCTCTCGCGCTATACCGGCAGTTTCCCGTCCGGTATTCATGCCCTGGCAGAAATTTTGGACGTACGCGGAAAAATTCTGCCGGTTACCATCGACAAGGCAACGCTGGTTGCCGAGCTGACGGACGGATCCCGAATTTACGGCGAGACCGCCATCGACATCCCCCGGGGAAATCAGCGCGAAAAGATACGGGACGTGTTTCTGGTACCCCACCACAGCGACGCCATCAGTGTCTATCCGCCGGTCATTGAGGAAATCCGCGGTGCCCACGGTATCATCATCGGTCCCGGGGATCTGTTCACCAGCATTATCCCCAGCCTGATCGTGCCCGGCGTCAAAGAGGCGCTGCAGAAAACCCGCGCCAAGCTCCTGTATGTGATCAATATCATGACCAAGTTCGGCGAGACGCATCAATTTTCGGGCAGAGATTTCGTCGCCAAGCTGGAAGAGTCGATCGATCGAAAGCTGGACGGCGTCGTCTACAATAGCGTGAAACCCTCCGAGGACTTGCTGGCACGTTACGGTGATCAAAAGGCACAGTTCGTTCAAATCGACAACAGCGACGGCTGGTGGGAAGACCGCCGCCTTTACGCCGCCGATCTGCTGGAAACATCCGGCGGTATCGTGCGGCACCATCCCGGAAAACTGGCCGAGATCATCCGCAGTATCGTTTTTGAGAATTCGGCGTAAGGTTCACCCGCTCCCTGCCCTATCAGCAGTATCAACGGGATTTCTGATTCCTCATTTGCGTTGCTGGCAGTATATTTTGCCGATATCGCCCTGGCCGGTTGCCGTTGACGGTGTTGACACACTTTCCCCGGTGAATTACGTCTCGTAAGCATCGATAGGCGAGCAAGTTCAAGCCAATTGATGTGAAAAATGGCCAATTTCCTAGTTTTTCCTTCCCGACCGAAGCTGTTCATCACCACGGCCGCGGTCATCAATTTGGCGGTCTATCACCTGCATTGGGTGCACCGCATCCGGCGATATCCGATGACCACCTCATTGGATATCATCAGCCATGTGGGCCGCAAACGGGTGGTAAGCGACATGAACGAAAAGCGCGACATCATGGCGGTGAAAACCATGCGCAACCTGGCGATGGCGGCCGGCTTTCTGGCGTCCACCACCGTTCTGGTCAATCTCGGTCTGTTGGGCACAGCATTCCGGCCGGGCGTTCACAGCGAAATTTCTCACACCTTGAACCTGTCAGGAGAGCCGATCGACACCGACCCGCATTATTCAGCCGGCAATGTCGAAAAAGACGATATAAAGTACGTTTATTTTCAAACTCTCTATTGGCTTGGAGTACGCAAATGATTTTTTGGACGGCTATAAAAAGTCCTTCCCGGATTTTCCTTATTATCGCGATCGCAATCGGCGCGCATCTTTTAGTCCTTGCGGTTAGAATGCTGGGCAAGCGCCTGATGAAGGCCATGCCAAAGCCAGTATTCGCCAAAGGCCGCTCCATTATCAGCCTGCTGACGAGCGCGCTTATCTTTTTTCTCTATTTCGGAGCCATCGGTTTGATACTAAAGGAACTTGGCATCTCTTTGACCGCCTACTTGGCGAGTGCATCGGTAATGGGATTGGCCATCGGGTTTGGCTCACAGGGATTGGTTCA
>JAHEIV010000016.1:11303-14853 GCA_024639205.1 Deltaproteobacteria bacterium
ACCCTTATTTTCTCCGATCTGGTAGATATTGACGACATGGTTGAAATATCCGGTCAAAAGGGTATCGTTAGAGAAATCGGGATGCGATTTATTCGGCTGAAAAATTCCATCGGAGCCGAAGTATATATTCCGAATCGAACGATTACCAACGTTGTCAGTTTCCCTCGCGGTTATGTTCGCTGTTTGCTGGATGTCAATTTGCCCAATCAGGCAGCAACCGTAGAAAAAATGGGAGATTGTGTAAAAGATCTATGCCTGGCAGCGTATGAACAATATGCGGGCATATTTATTTCGCCGCCTCTCATAAAGGGACGCATAAAAACCAGCTATGGCAGCGAATTTTTTAGAGTTGAATTCCGCATTTGGCCCGGAAGAGGTGAGCTGCTGGAAACCACTCTCAAACAGCAAATATCGATATCTATCAGAAAAATCGATTCCGAGTTCCCGGATTCCTTTGTCACTGTGGGTTACGAGCTGGACAGTCATTCAATCCCTATCGGGCAATCGACGGATTCGCCTGCTCCACCGCCAGGCCAAAATAATAGAATGTCTTCATCTTTCACCACAGAAAGAAAGTAATGTCACGGCCCGTGTCATTGCTTTGGGTGCCGGGCTCGCAGGTATGCCGATGGTCCTTGAGTTGAGGCGACAGCTTCGTGAAACCGAAAAATTGACAGTCGTTTGCAACCTAAACACCTGCCGGTTTGCACCCTTAAATTTGTGGCTTATTGGCATGGATTTTCCATTTTACCTTCGCCGCAGACAGCCGTCAGAAATTTTCGCATAAAGTCGATGACCTCCTTTGGTTGACTGCAAAACAGTTTTCAACGCCAAAGTGGTGGAGCGGGATTTTCTGAAGCATCTGCCGTTTTGTCAATCAATTGCTGAATTGTTTTTATGAGGAGGTGTCATCATGGCGCGGTTTTTCAAAAAACGCGAAGAAATTAAAGGCCTGTCTCCGGGTTCTTTGGTTTTCATCGGAAACAAAAAGGTCGAGAATATTCGAATTCGTGTTATCGATTACGATGGAACTCAGTTAAAGGAAGACACATTAAAGGATATTGCAGACGGAGCGGAATTCAAACGAACAAACACGGTTTCCTGGATAAATGTCGACGGGCTCCACGATCTTGCATTGATGAAAGAAATTGGCAGTACATTCGATTTGCACCCGCTGTTGCTGGAAGATATACTCAATACCGGACAGCGCCCCAAATTAGAAGAATTTGGAAATTGTATTTTCCTTGTTCTAAAAATGCTTCGCTATGACAAGGAAAAACAAATGATTATTTCCGAACAATTAAGTATGGTGCTGGGCGATACATTTCTGCTGACCTTTCAGGAACAACCCGGAGACGTATTTGAGCCTGTCAGGGAACGGATAAGAAAACAAAAAGCAAGAATCAGGGCATCGGGCATAGACTATCTGGCATACGCTTTGCTGGATTGCGTGGTCGAAAATTATGTTTTCATCGTTGAAAGATTGGGCGAGCAAATTGAAGATATTGAAGACGAAGTCTTGGAAAAAGCCGAGCCTGCGGTGATGGAAAAGATTAATGCATTTAAACAGGAAATGAATTTTATAAGAAAGTCGGTCAGGCCGGCCAGGGAAGCCATCATACAACTGTCAAAATTGGATTCCGAACTGATTAATGAACAAACGACTCCCTTTTTAAAAGACTTGCAAGATCTGATTACCCAAGCTGCGGAGGCCATCGACACTTACCGGGATATGCTTTCGGATCAATTGAATCTGTACAATTCCGTCATCGCCAATCGAATGAACGATGTAATGAAAATACTGACGATTTTTGCCGCCATATTTATTCCGCTCACATTTATTGCCGGCATTTACGGCACAAATTTTGAGTATTTGCCCGAACTCAAATTTAAATACAGCTACTTCATCTTTTGGGGCGCAATGGTTGCGGTCGCAGGTGTAATGCTGATATTTTTTAGAAAAAAGAAGTGGCTGTGACTGATTGGAAAGTTAGCTTTCTAAAAAAATGATCCGATTTCTTCTATCTCCCGAAACGGATTTAATTTGGCAGGTTGCATCATCGCACCTTTTTCTATTGCGGACGTTATTTGTGAATTGACGAATCGCCCGCTTACCATTCGTCTACCATATTTCAATTGTGTATCATCGACTTTGGGTTTAGGGTTCGTGTCGTTTCTCTTTCGACGCCAGCCTGCGATACCAGGCTGCCTGGAAGGCAACACCGGCAGCGATCAGGACACCAAATAGGAGCATCTGATAGATAGGGCCCCATTGGAGGGATTGCACGATCAAGGAGGCGCCTGCGATGGAAGAGAGCAAAATCAGGGCCCAGTCGAACAAAAGATACATCAAAACCGCCCCGATGATGCCGCCGACAAGGTAGACCCACAACAGCGCGTCAACCCCCATCAGCGACGTCAGGTACAAAGCGATGTACCCGCCGGCCGCAAAGCCGCCCAAACCGACGGCCAGGCGCTGGAAGAAGAGCGCCAACAGGATTCCAACCAGGCCGCACAATATTCCGACGCCCCAGATGATCCAATCGGGCTGCAGCGCCAAATACTGCTGAGCCGCATCAAATCCGGCAACGAACCCGGCAGCGCCTACAAAAAGCCAGAACAGCCGGCGTCCGAACGCCAGCAGGACAATCCCCAAAACGATATGAATCATATTCTCACCTGCCTTTGCAGTTATAGCGAATCCCAGGCGCGGGATTCGAGTTGTTCTTACCGTTGGCGATCCCGGATACGCGATATCTCTGACATCAGATCGATCTGGATTTGTTGTATTTCCACCAGCCGCTCCCACTGACGGGAAAGAAGATGATCGATTTTTTCGTGCAGATGCCGAATTTCCAGCTCGGCTTTCAGGTTGACCCGATAATCATGCCGGGACCGGAGGCGGTCCCTGGCCTCCTGGCGGTTCCGGCTCGTCATGATCTCCGGCGCTTGAACAGCCGTCAGGTCATCAAAACGGCAATCTTTACACGAAATTGAGCTGTAAAGATGGCCAGGGTCCATCATGCCGGGGCAACCATCAAAGGTAAGCGTCGCTGAAAAGGAATTGTGGCTGCAACGTTGCTGAAAAATCGGCATTTGCAGTTTTACCCGGGCCGTCCTCAATTGGCATAACGCACGGAAATGCAATTGTAAATTCAAAATGCACAGCGTCACCCCTTTCGCTCCGAAAACGATATTATTTTCAACGCGTTGAATATCGACAACAGTGACGGCTGGTGGGCAGACCGCCACCTTTGCGCCGCCGATCCGCTGGAAACATCCGGCGGCATCGTGCGGCGCCAGCCCGGAATACTGGCCGAGATCATCCGCAGTATCGTTTTTGAAACCTCAGGGTAATCCATCCCCGCCCGCCAGCCGCTTCCATGGCAGCCTCGTCTGGCGATGTCCGCACTGTGCAGCTCGGTCTAACAAATCACAGGCCTTGCGGCTATCCAGCTGCGGGACCCGCTGCATCGAACCTTTCGACGGGATCGTCTCCAGCCAGTGAATCATTTTCGAGCACGCGAATATTCTGGAAAAGATTCCAATG
>JAHEIV010000350.1 GCA_024639205.1 Deltaproteobacteria bacterium
TTGACAGGAAACCGGGTTTTACCTATAGTCGAGTCTAATCTTTGCGCAAAGAGGCTGGAGTGAACTCAGGAAAAAACATCGTCAGCTCCCGGGAAACCTGGCTCAGCCTGCTCATATTGTTGACCCTCGTCTCCATAGGAGTGGTCATCTTTACAGAACAGTACCGGTTCAATCCGGCGGTAATCCACTCGACCGGCACTCAGGTCTCACCGATATCCCCGGATAAGACAGCATCGACCGCCACTGCCGACACGCTGATAAACCTGCCGCCTAACATCGTGCCACTCACTGCCCCGGAGAGGTTTGCACCCGACCGGATGTCCGACAAAATAAACGGCAAAGCCGAGCTTTACCTGTCAGCCGGATGTAAAGGGCTGCAGAGCCAACGTTTTACCGATTCGTCGCTGGAAGAACGCTGGATGGAAATTTTCGTTTACGACATGGGCAGCCACGAAAATGCCTTCGCCGTGTATAGCTCACAGAGGCGCGAGAATGCAGCGCCGATGGAACTGACGCCGGATAGCTACCGGACGGAAAATGCATTGTACTTCATCCACGGCGGCTATTACGTCGAGTTTATCGCATCCGAAGCCACCGCTGTCGCCCTCGAGGCGATGGAGGCAATGGCACAAAGCTTCATCGCTGCCAACCAGGTCGAGACAGCCGTTATAGCAGAGCCGGAACTGTTTCCGGTCGTCGGATTGGACAATGACAGCATCAGCATGATTCCCGCCGATGGATTTGGTTTCGACAAATTTGATCGGGTCTTCACCGCCGCCTATCGCGTGGAAGGCATCGAGTTGACGGCATTTTTATCCAAGCGCCAATCGGATCGAACAGCGGACGAGCTGGCCGCAGCCTATCGGGATTTCCTGATCCAGTTCGGTGGCGTCGACATTACTGCTCAAACTGGTCTGGACATTCCGGGTGCGGTGGTGATCGAAATTCTGGGCTACTACGAAATCATCTTCACCCGCAGCTCATATCTGGCCGGCGTGCACGAAGCCGCCGACCTGCAGTTCGCCGCGACAATCGCCCGGCGGCTTTACAAGCGACTCAAGGAAGGCAGCATTGCAAAGTAGGGATTTTTCCACCAACACCAGTCGGCGGGAGTTTCTGGCCCGATGTGCCAAGGCCGGCATCACAGCGGCAGCTGCCGGTGCAGTAGGGTACTGGTTCTACGATCCAACAGTTCCTGAACCCGATACCGGCTTGGGTTCGGAGGTGTTTCTGGCGGACTTTTCAGCGGCCGACGTCCAACCGGCCATCAGCGTCGTCCACGGAAACGACCGCAAACGAACCGTAACACGCGCATTGGAAGCCTTGGGTGGTATCGAAACATTTATCAAAAGCGGCGACCGCGTCGTATTGAAGGTCAACGCGGCTTTCGCTTCTCCACCGTCTCTTTCCGCCACCACCCACCCGGAACTCGTTTCGGAAGTCACTCGGCTTTGCTACAAAGCCGGTGCATCGAAGGTAACGGTTACCGACAATCCGATCAACGACCCGGCCAGCTGCTTTGCGCTGACCGGAATCGAGCGTGCCGCCCGGTCGGCCGGCGCTCGCCTCCTACTGCCGCAAGAGACGTACTTCAGGCCTTACAGCCTGCCGGGAGGAAGGCTGATTCGGCAGTGGCCGGTCCTTTTCGAGCCTTTCAAAGAGGCCAATCGACTGATCGGCCTGGCGCCGGTTAAGGATCATCACCGCAGCGGTGCCTCCATGACCATGAAAAACTGGTACGGGCTGCTGGGTGGCCCGAGAAACCTTTTCCACCAGGACATCCACAACATCATCAAAGAGCTGGCCCTTATGGTCAAGCCCACACTGGTCATCTTAGACGGCACCGACACGATGGTATCCAATGGCCCCACCGGCGGCTCGCTGTCGGATGTAAAGCCGACCCATACCATGATCGTCAGTACCGACCAGGTGGCTGCCGATGCACGCGGTACGGCCCTGCTCGGTAAAAAACCGCACGATCTGCCGCACATCGCAAAGGCGGCGGCCGCCGGTGCCGGAACCGCCGACTATCTTTCGCTCAGCCCGGTTGAAATAACCCTATGAGAATCGTCACCACCCGTCGCATCAGTCAGGTCTTTTTCACCATGTTGTTCCTCTGGTTTTGCGTGGTCACCAGCCTTGGCGACGCTTGGTGGCAGCTGCGCGGCTGGCCGGTGAACTGGCTGATCGAACTGGACCCGCTGGTGGGACTGGCCACACTGCTGACCACCGGCAGCCTTTACGCCGGTTTGCTCTGGGGGGTGGCCACGATCGTGCTCACCGTGTTGCTGGGACGATTCTTCTGCGGCTGGGTCTGCCCGTTCGGTGCCATGCACCAGTTTTTCGGCTATCTGGGGAAAAAAGGCAAATCCCTTCGCGAGCGGATTGGCCGCAACCGTTTCAACCACTGGCAGCGGTTGAAGTATTGGATTCTGATTTTCCTGCTTGCTCCGGCTGCAGCAGATCTGCTGGCCCTTGTGGTGCGGACACCCCTGAACAGTCCGTGGCTGTTCTGGCCGGCGGTGGGCATTGCCCTGGCAGCAGCGGTTGCGCTGGTTGCCGGCAAGGTGCTTCGCCGAAGCACCGGATGGGTTCTGGGTTTGACGGCCCTGACAGCCGCCTGGATCGCGGCCGGTTACCTTATGGGAACCAACCGCCTGCTTTTCGCATCCCTGCAGGTGGGGCTGCTCGATCCGATGCCGCTGGTATACCGGTCCGTGAATCTGATCCTGATGCCGCTCATTGACCGGACCGCGATAGGTTTGTCGGCGATTCCCCGGTCTTATAGCGGCAGCTGGCTCATTGCCGCCATTTTTTTTACCGCTCTGCTGATGAATTTTCGAACCCCACGGTTTTACTGCCGCTACGTTTGCCCGTTGGGCGCGCTTTTCGCCGTGCTGAGCCGCCACAGCCTGTGGCGCATCGGTAAAGCGGAAACCGGGTGCCGCGACTGCTCAATCTGTGACCGCGACTGCGAAGGCGCCTGCTCCCCCTCCGGTACGATTCGGATCCACGAATGTGTGCTGTGCATGAACTGCCTCGACGATTGTAAACACGGACAGATCGGCTACCGCAGCGCTCCGTCGGCAGCCGGTGAAATCGATACACCGGACATCACGCGGCGGCAGTTGGTGTTGATCACCCTGGCGGGGATGGCGAGTGTCCCGGCACTGCGGCTGGGCGGCTACCTGGAGGCAAACTGGAACCCGAAGCTGGTGCGCCCACCCGGGACGCTGCCCGAACGGCAGTTCCTGGAGCGCTGCCTCAAATGCGGTCAGTGCATGCGAGTCTGTCCGACCAATGTCATTCACCCGGCCGGTCTGGAGGCCGGGCTGGAGGGATTGTGGACACCGGTGCTGAACTTTCGCATCGGCACCAGCGGCTGCCAGTACAAATGCATTGCCTGCGGTCATGTATGCCCCACGGCTGCCATTCGGCCGATCGACATGCAAGAGCGCTCCGGGCAGGGGCGCTTTGCATCCGCCGGTCCCCTTCGAATCGGCACGGCCTTCATCGATCGGGGCCGCTGCCTGCCCTGGGCCATGGACACCCCGTGCATCGTGTGTCAAGAAAATTGCCCGGTCAGTCCCAAGGCGATCATCACCCGGCCGGTTCTGGCACCGGTCCAAACACCGGCGTCTCCGATCGTGCGAACCGCCGACCGGCTGCGGGTGGAATTAGAACAGGAAGCGCTGCCTGCAGGGCGGTATGGCTCCGGGGATTATTTTTGCCTGATTGCCGGTCAGGCCGATGCCGAAGCCCGGCAAATTGTCGGCAACACGGCCTTTGAGGTCACCGTACAGGCCGACCGTCCCTGGCCGGTACCACCACCGGCCGGTAGCCGGCTGGAGATCCGGATTCGGCTTCAACAACCGTACGTCAAACCGGAGCTCTGCATCGGCTGCGGCGTGTGCGAGCACGAATGCCCGGTGCGCGGGAAACGCGCGATCCGGGTAACGGCTGAAAACGAA
>JAHEIV010000017.1 GCA_024639205.1 Deltaproteobacteria bacterium
TTCAAAATTTTAAATGGTTTGCTCTGGTGTACCCCGACCGAAACGAAATGGATCCCCGGATTAAGATTAACTTCAGGGATTTTCAATCGTAGATGTATATTACCTGCTGAGTTATCAATGATAAAATCGTCGATTTTTGAGTTAATGTTTATCTCACTCTGCAGCGACTGGTTAAGAAAGGTCACGTACACGACTGGATAACGGATTGCCTTATCCACTTTGAGTTTCATGCGAATCGTCAGATCATCCAGGTAGTTTATCGACTCTACCTGGGATTGACTGTTACTGTTAAGTTCGAGTTCAAGAAGCTCTGCTTCACCACTGCCTGTGACTACACAGTTTTCCTCCTTAAACTGCGTATAATATTTGTTGATACCGCTTGACACTTCCGGTCCATAATATTCGGACTCGCCATGATTGAGGACCATTAACTTCGTGGAAACCCTTGCTACCTGGGGCATGTGATGGGATACGAAAATCATAGCCGTTTTCTGAGAGATTTTTGAAATGGCATTAAAGCATTTTGCCCTGAAACCGACATCTCCCACCGCAAGGACTTCGTCAATAATAAGAATATCGGGTTCCAATTGTGCGGCGATGGCAAAACCGAGTCTAACTTTCATTCCGGAACTGTAGTTTCGTACGGGCGTGTCGATGAAATCCCTGATCTCTGAAAACTCGATGATGTCGTCCAATTTTTTGCTTATCTCCGATTTAGGTATGCCCAGCACAGCTGCGTTGATATAAATGTTTTCCAAGCCTGTTAGAACAGGATTAAACCCGGCACCGAGTTCAATGAGCGCCCCGACCCGACCTCGAATCGTAACTTTTCCCTGATCGGGCTTAATAAGACCGTTCAATATCTTGAGCAAAGTACTTTTGCCAGCACCATTGCGTCCTATAAGCCCCAAACACTCACCACGGTGTAATTTGAAATTAATGTTCTTAAGTGCCCAGAACTCACTGGGTCGGAGATGATCATTCCCCGATATTCCCGGCGTCTTGAATATCAACTCATTCGCTATGCTTTGCAATCCATACCATAGAGACCGTTTTAAGCTGCGACAGAATTTTTTTGAAATGCCTTCAACCTTGATAAGTGTTTCTTCACTCATTATTTCTAACTCTAAGAAAGGGTAAATTTATGCGCCAATTCGCTCAATCAGATGACGCATTGCCACCCGATAGATGACCCAGCCCGCGAACATTAAAAAAAAAGTCGAGCCGGCAACGAGCGTAAAGATTTCAGGCAGTACTATTTTTCCAGTCGTCAACAATTCTCTGGTTGTGATCAACAACGGACTGACCGGATTTATGTAGGATATTAAAGATGCCGGCCATGTTGTGGGCGGTGGATAAACCACTGGTGTGACAAAAAACCAGAACGAGACTATTACGGTAGTCCCTCTACCGATATCTTGGAAAAGAAATCCCAAAGGAGTGAGCAGAATACCGATCATCAGACCAAGAGCCATTAACGCCAAAATGCCAAAAGGAGCAAATGCAGCAGTAATAGGAATCTGTATGCGAAACCAGATAAATACAACAATTAGTAAAATCAATCGTATGATGAAATTAAAAAGCACCTCGTATAAACCGGTAAGCAGCAAGGACTCTCTGGGGAAATTGATTTTCGCCAGCAATGATTTTGAAGAATTAACCAACCGCAGCGGGCTGTTCAGCGCATCGACAAACCCTTGCCATAGCAGCGTACCGATCATTACGTATACCGGATAGGGAATTACTGTATCACCAACACCCAATATCTTTTGTGATTTCAGAAATACAAAAGTGATCGTCGTAATAATTGGCGGCAGGAAAGCCCAGAGATACCCTAACATCGACTGACGGAATCTGGCGCTGACATTTCTTACAAACAGGCGCCAAGCCAGTTCCCTGGATGCCAGCAAATCCTGCCACATGGCCCGAAAAAACAGTTTGGGATTTCTGAGCTGAGAATCCGGTGTATAGACTATCTCATTGAGTTTTTGTTCCAACTTTTCCTCCTAAAGCCATAGGCAATAGGTGCGAGTTACAGCGGATGTCGAGATTTGCGTGCAGTTCCGCTTCGTCGATTTCAATTTAAAAATTGAATAATTGTCTGTCGATGCCGGGTATTTGTTTTACAATCAGCACCGGATTCATCGCTTCCGTAAAGCGGCTGTGTTTTTGATTGTTTTTGCCTCCCAGATTAGAACGCGCGGTTGATTTTCCAACTTTGGGAGAAAATCTTGAAACTCATCCCGGGTTAAAACAAGGGATCGAATTTTTCGATTAATGTAACGTTCCGTTTTTCGGGTCAGATCATTCAGATGATACTGATCGATGTCGCCCACCAGGACCAGGTCGATGATGCCAGTGTCTTTTCCCTCTGCATAATCACCGATAAGGTAGGCTCTTTCCAGATCGCCCAGGCGGTTGACGATACCGTCGATGACCTGGTCGATACCCATCACTTTGCTGACCATCGATTTGAGATCTGGAAATAAGGAATGGGCGGTGTTGGCCATGTAAAAGACCTGCCGTCCGGATTTTTCGGTATTCAGCAGTTTGGTTTGTTTAAGCTGATTGAGCTCCTCCCGGACGGCATTGGTGGAAACGCCGAATTCCTTGGCCAGCTCCCGCAGGTAGGAGCGGGTGTTGGGATTGAAGAAAAGGCGCACCAACAGCTTGATTCGAGTCTTGGAGGAGATCAAGCCTGACAGAAGGTTGTCCAACTTCATACCTCCTTTTAGAGTAGCTATACTACTCATAACATGTTTTGACGGCGAAAGTCAAGATTGACCGCCGGATCTACCGGCCAAGGAGGTAAACCAGGCCTATCGACGCACTTCGGGTTGACTTGGGGAGCGTTTTCATTTATTCAGACTTCTTCAAGTAAAGTCCCCAACAGTCAGATAATGTCTGAAAACGGCACACACAACGGCAAGGCGGCGCCGAAAACGACCCCGATCCGACCCTGAGAGACGCCGCAAAGATCACCGATGACGATCCTTTTAATACTCTATTTTTTGTGCGCCGCACTGTTGACCGCCTATGGAATCAACTGCCATCTGATGGTGTGGTTGTTCAAAAGGCGCCAAGGTATTCGCCAAAACGAAGATCAACGGATTCCGGCAGTTTTCTACGGCGGTCTGTTTCCTCAGAAAGAACCGGAGCGTTACGCTGAGCGACTTCCCACTGTCACCACCCAACTTCCGATCTTCAACGAGCTTAACGTGGCCGAAAGGCTCATCGAGGCTGCTGCCGCAATGCGCTATCCGCGCGGCAAGCACGATATCCAGGTGCTGGACGATTCCACGGACGAAACCCGGGAACTGGTGGCCCGCAAGGTTGCCGATTTGCGCCGCCGCGGGGTCGACATTCGACACCTGACCCGCACAGACCGGGCCGGGTTCAAAGCCGGGGCGCTGCGCGAAGGCCAGGCCCGGGCAAGAGGGGACCTGCTGGCCGTGTTCGATGCCGATTTCACACCGCCTGCGGATTTTCTCCTGCGGGCAGTGCCCTTTCTTGTCTCAGACGAAAAGATCGGATTCATCCAGGCTCGCTGGGGGCATTTGAACCCGGATCAAAACCTGGTAACGCGATTGCAGTCGATCGGTATCAACGGCCATTTCGCAATCGAGCAATCGGCCCGCAACAGCAACGACCTGTTCATGAATTTCAACGGTACCGCCGGCATTTTCCGTAAAATAGCCGTGCTCGAAGCCGGCAACTGGCAGGCCGACACTCTCACCGAAGACCTGGATCTTTCCTATCGAATCCAACTGGCCGGATGGCGGTGCCGGTATCTGATCGATCTGGTGGTACCGGGCGAAATTCCAAGCGATCTCAATGCACTGAAATCCCAGCAGTTTCGCTGGGCCAAGGGGTCCATTCAAACCGCCCGAAAACTGCTGCCGCGAGTCTTGAAATCGGATGCCGGCCTGCTGGTCAAGGCGCAGGCTTGTTTGCACCTGACCCATTACCTGGTGCACCCTTTGATGCTGCTGCTGGCAATTCTGGCAGTACCCGTGCTGCTGGGTGGATTTTTCCGGCTGCCGTCTGCGGCCATGGCCGTATTCGCCGGTCTGCTCATTCTCAGCTGCACCGGCCCTTCCTGGATGTATCTAGCCGCCGAGCATGCCCTCCATCAAGTTCGACCCAGGACGTTTTTGCTGCTGCCGGCGCTGATCTGCCTGGGATGCGGCCTGGCGGTCAACAATACCAGAGCGGTTGTCGAGGCTTTGTTCGGCCGGCCGAGTGGATTTGTCCGAACGCCCAAAACCGGCGCTGCAAATCGAAAGCGCTACCCGGTGCCGAAAAACCGGATATTTTTTCTTGAACTCTTGATCGGTCTGTGGTGTCTGGCCGGAATGGCGGTCTACTTTGCCGCCGATCATTATATCGTCGGCCACTTCCTGCTGCTGTATGCCCTCGGTTTTCTCTCGGTTGGATTTTTTTCCTGGAGTCCCTGGATCAAGTTCCGATGAAACACCTTGCATTTACCGTTGCGGCGCTCGGATGGACGGCGGCGATGACCGGTCTGGCCGCCAGCGGTCCTACCGGAGTCCATCCGCTGACATCCGGCGTGCTTTACACCGCCGGTTTTATCGGTATGATTGCCATGGTGCGCCGCTTTCCGGATTCCCTCAAAGGCGGCAAGGGGCTGCTTTTCGTGTTTGCACTCGGGGTGGCCGGGCGGCTTTTGTTTCTGTCTTATCCAGTGGGAAACGATATGTACCGCTACGTCTGGGAAGGGCTGATTCAGAATCACGGTTTTAATCCGTATGTTCACAGCCCGGACAGCGAAATACTGGTCGGAGTCCGGCAGTCGGCGGGTGATTCCATCTGGCAGCAGATCAACCACAAAAACCTGCCCGCAATCTATCCCCCGTTTGTCCTGCTGCTTTTCAGAATTCTGGCCGCCGTCGCCCCGGATCCGTTGTTTTTCAAAATCATTATTGTATTGTTGGACGTCTCTCTGCTCGCGGTGCTGGCCGCTTTGCTCACGGTCCGCCGCGAACCGGTTGCAGCCCTGCTGTTTTATGCCGCCAACCCGCTGGTCCTTCTATACGTAGCCGGCGAGGGGCACTACGATGGGCTGCAGGCCTTATTGCTTATCCTCGGGATCTATCTGCTCGTGAACCGACGGACGGCGCCGGGCTTTGTCGTTCTTGGGCTGGCCGGAATGAGCAAGTTTTTCGCCTTTCTGGCGCTGCCCTTCCTGATTACCGCCGGAAACTGGAAAAAAGCCCCCCTGGCGTTGCTGCCGATGCTGTTCTACCTGCCGTTTGCCGATGCCGGCCGGCAGCTCTTTCACTCCTTGGAGGTGTTCGGCCTGCGCATGCACTACAACGACGCTGCAGCAGCCGTTCTGCGCTGGTTGCTTCCGGAAATAGCCGTCATACCGACACTTGCAGTGCTGCTTGCAGTTTGCCTGCTAACGGTATTTCTGTTCGTCCAGGAGGAGCTGCGCAGCGTCTTTGTGGCCCTCGCCTGCCTGCTGCTGCTGTTGCCCACCCTGCACCCCTGGTATCTCGTGCTGGTGGCCCCGTTTCTGGTTTTTTATTCCTCCGCTGCCTGGCTCTTTTTGCAAGCCGCCATGGTATTTACCTTTCCCGTGCTATACGGTGAGCTGACCAGCGGTGTGTTCCAAGAAATGCATTGGCTCAAGCTTCTCTGCTTTGGACCATTTTATGCGTTGCTGATCTATGGGATTTTCCATAATCCGCGGGTGTATTGGCCCCGTCGTTTTCCGCGGCCCGAGTCGCTTTCTGTGGTGATGCCCGTTTTAAACGAGGCTGCCGTCCTTGGCCGCTGTCTGCATGCGGTGAAAAAATGCAGCGTTTTGCGGGAGGTGATTCTTGTCGACGGCGGATCAGCAGACCGCACCGTCGCCATCGCCCGACAAGCCGGCGTAAAGATCGTCGCCAGCCGCAAGGGCAGGGGAATACAGGTCGAGGCCGGCTTGCGTCGGGCAAGCGGTGACCTGATCCTGGTGCTGCATGCCGACTGTGTCCCGGCAGAAGGCGTGTTGGCGAAAATGCTTTCCAGCCTTCAACGGGCACCCGAGGCGGTGGGTGGAAGTGTAGCCATGAGCTTCGCGCAGGGCAGCTTTCCATGTCGGGCGGTTTCCCTGTTGAATCGGTTGCGAACCCGGTTGACCGGCATTTCATTCGGAGACCAGGCACAGTTTTTTCGCCGCGCGGTCCTGGACACCAACCACAACCTGGCAGATATGATGCTGATGGAAGACGTGGAGCTGTCACTGCTGCTCAAAGAACAGGGGCGGCTGGTTTTGCTGAAAGAGGGGGTACAGGTTTCCGGTCGTCGATGGCAGACGAACGGATTCGTTAATAAAATATTTCTGGTGATGCGTCTGTTTCTTCGCTATCTGATTGAACGTCGTTGGAGGGGGGGTGGTCAAACCCGTTACGATTATTACAGGGCGTACTATGGGAACCCTGGAAAATAGATGGTTTCTGGTTAGTCGACACCGGCTATCATCTCTCGAAAGCGCCGGATGGCTGCCGCATAATCTTTCCGGCCGAATATGGCCGACCCGGCCACAAATACGTTTGCTCCCGCGCGGGCTGCATCTGCGATGGTATGTTCGTTTACACCGCCGTCCACTTCGATCAGTGTCGAAAGGCCCTGCTCGACGGTCATCCGGCGCAACGCGGCAATTTTTTGCAGGCTGTTTGCAATAAATTGCTGGCCCCCGAATCCGGGATTGACACTCATGATCAGGACATAGTCCACCAGCTCCAGCACCCAATCCAGGGTGGTGAGCGACGTTGATGGATTCAGCACCACGCCGGCCGCGGCACCACTGTCCTTGATCAGTTGAATCGACCGGTTCAGGTGAGGGCAGGTTTCCACCTGAACGGAGATTTAGCTCGCCCCGGCGGCGGCAAAATCGGCAATATAACGGTCCGGGCTTTCGATCATCAGGTGCACGTCGATGGGAAGCGAGGTCACCCTGCGAACCGCTTCCACCACCAGGGGACCGAAGGTGATGTTGGGCACGAAGTGTCCGTCCATCACGTCCGCGTGTATCCAGTCGGCGCCGGCCTTCTCTGCGGCCCGGACTTCATCGGCCAGACGGGTGAAGTCGGCGGAAAGCAGCGAGGGTGCGATCAGTTTTTGCATGATAACCTGCTCCTTTTTCAAGTTCTGTGCCAGCTCGTCGTCAGCATGCCCCGTATACCGGCTATCGGTTACAGGATCAAGGAAATGTCCCTTATCCAGATACCAGATGGCAGCTTTCACTGTTTCGAAAGTAAGATGCCGGTGTCCGCTGCCTTTCCCTGGTTTGGGTTATCGCTTGGTATGTGGCAGCAGGGTTCGGGTCAGGATGTCGTCTTCGTACACCAGCACAGTGGCGTTTTTGTCGGCTGGCAAAATGAGCCAGATGTCACTGCCGGGTCGGACGAATTCGTCGAACAAGTCGAGAGAAAAACCGGGATGTTTGACCTGAACCCGCAAGTGTTTTCTCAGATAGCCGTCTTTTGTGCGATAGCGGAAAAAGTTGCCGGTGCGACCGGTGAGCGAACCGGCACCGGTTGCACTGCCCCGGCGACGATTGACAACCAGATCCACGGCAGTATCTGCGGCAATGCGGTAGCCGGCCGGCGGATCCTGATCTAGAATGCTGCGAGGCGCTTTTCCGGCAATCTGCTCGGCCCGGATCACGCCAGGTGCCAGCTCGTTTTGCTCAATCTTCACCAGAGCTTCTTCCAGGGGCAAACCCGTTACAGTCGGCATTTTAAATACCACCGGTCGTTGCCCGGTGCTTACCAGCAGGTCAACACATGTCCCGCGGCGAATCAAATTCCCCGGCGCGGGCACCTGGGCGATGACCATTTCCTTTTCAAAGACCGCATCGGGAGTGCTGGCGATCTGTCCCCCGCACAGGTCGTTTTCTTCAAAGATGATGCCGGCCTGGCGGTGGGATAATCCGACCAGATTCGGCATGGGGATGGATTCCGTTCCTTTCGAGATCAGGATCCGCACATCACGGCCTTTTTTGATCTCCGCTCCCGGATTCGGTTCCTGTTGGATTACATGGTGCTTGGGGGTGTCGGCGCTGTACTCCGATCCCCGGACTTTGGTGTTCAGGCCGAGTTCGGTGAGAATCTCCAGCACATACACCACGTCCTTGCCGACGAAATCCGGTACGATCACGGTGTCTTCGCTTTTAATCACCAGCGAAAGGGTAAAATATGCGCTGATGCCGGCAATGACGATGAACAAAGCGCCAAAAGAAGCTATTTTCAGTATTTTTCGGATCATAGAGTCCGCCGGAAGCACACGGCGAAAAAGCCGTCCATGATTTCGGGGAACCGCTGGGTAGTGAAGGTTCCGTCCGATTCAACCAGAGAATCGGCCTGCACCGGCAGGCGTGCAGATGGATTATCGATACTGAACTCGGGATGTCGGCTTACGAAATGATCGACAACCGATAACCCTTCCTCCGGTTCACTGCTGCATACCGCATATACCAGATGACCCTGTGGATTGACAAGACGGGCCAGATTCTCCAGAAATGTCGACTGGATCTGTGAAAATCGCCTCAGCATGGACTCCTGGATCTTCCACTTCGCATCCGGGTTGCGTCGCAGCACGCCCAAACCGGAGCAGGGAGCATCCAGCAATATCCGGTCGAATGATCCTACTGCGTCCAAGCCGGAAGCATCCGTCAAATCGCAGGCCGTGGTGAGCACATTGCCGAAACCCATCTGCCGCATTTGGCCGGTGAGCCGATTCAAGCGGAATTCGCTGTTGTCCACTGCAATGACCGATCCCTGGTTTTTCGTCCTTTGGGCGATGTGTCCGGTTTTTCCTCCCAGGCCGGCACAGGCGTCCAGGACGCTGTCGCCGGGTTGCAGCGGCAACAGCAGCGTGACCAGCTGCGCCGCCTCGTCTTGTACCTGGAACCAGCCCTGCTGAAAAGCGGGAATTTCGTGAACGGCACACCGTATTGACGTGAGCCGGATACCATCCGGGGCAACCGCGGTGGGTTCGACGATTTTCGCCTCGCCGGCAAGCGCGCTGATAAGCTCGGAACGAGTCGTTCTCAGCGTGTTGGTTCGCACCGTAATGGGTGGGATTTCATTGAGTAGATCACAGCGCCGGATGGTTTCATCCGGCCCATAGCGCTTCAGCCAGCGCTTTACGAGCCACTCGGGAAACGATTTGCCGACGGCGATGGCGGCCACCGGATCCGCGGATATCTCCGGCAACGGTATGCGTTTCCAGTCTTCTGCTGCGCGGCGCAATACCGCGTTGACGTATCGAACCACCCAATTCGGGGCGAATTGCTTGGCAAGCTCGACCGAGGTGTTAACGGCAGCCGATTGCGGGATTCGGTTCAAAAAAACCAGTTGAAACAAACCCAGCCGCAGCACGTTCAGCACTGGTGGATCGATCTTTTCCAGGGGGGTGCGGGAACAACGGCCGATAATGAAATCGAGACGGCCACGCCAGCGAGCAATCCCCAGCGTCAGAGCATGCAGCAGGGCCCGGTCGCGTTTTACCCCGAGTCCGGACGAAGCGAGCGTTTGCTCCAACACTTGATCCACCGTCCGGTTGTGCTGATCGACCTGACCGAGAACCTCCAGTGCCAGCTGCCGAACCCTCAGGGGAGTTTTGGTTCGCTTCTTTGGGAGTTGGTTCACGCTTGCAGGCTCCGCTGCGCTGTATGGCGCATCATGCCGGTGGAACGATCGCGTGTTTTGTCTCAGGCCTATCAGCGCAGCGCGGTTTGTGGTGCAATAGGGTGGCCGCGCAGAAATTCTTCAATCGATAACCGCTTGCCGGATTCACCCTGGATTTCACGGATCAATACGGCTCCACTGCCTGCGGCAACCCGCAGTTCATCGGCGAATCCCTCAATCACTGTGCCGGGCGCCGCATCGGTGGTAAGCGCAATTGCCTCGACCCTGAATATTTTCAGTCTCTTTTTGCCGTAATCGGTGAAAGCGCCCGGCCAGGGATCTACGCCACGAATAAAGCACTCGATCTGCTCGGCCGTCCGATGCCACGGAATGCGTCCGTCGCCTTTTTTCAACATGGGAGCCATCGTTGCCCGGGCATGATCCTGCACGTGAGGTTTCAGGGTACCCTCTGCCAGTTTTTCAAGGGTCCGAAGCAGAACCCCGGCGCCGATCTTCGCCAGGCGATCATGTAAAGATGCGGCCGTATCATCGGGACGTATCGGTTCGGTGGCGGCGAGAAGGATGTCACCGGTATCCATACCTTCGTCCATCCACATCGTGGTGATGCCGGTTTCCTTTTCGCCGTTGATCACCGCCCACTGTATCGGGGCGGCACCGCGGTACTTCGGCAGCAAAGACGCATGCACGTTGACAGCACCGATTCGAGGGACATCCAGGATGGATTTCGGCAGGATCCGTCCGTAGGCCACCACGACAAATAGATCGGGACCTCTTTGCTTTAGGGATTCGGCAAACTCCGGGGGCTTGATCTTGGTGGGTTGAATCACTTGGTAACCGAGTTCAAGGGCTGTCTGCTTGACAGGCGGTGCAAGAACCTGGCGGCCGCGTCCCTGGGGGCGATCCGGCTGCGTAATGACCAGATCCAGGTGATGCGGGCTGCGGTGAATGGCATGTAGCGCAGGGACGGCATAAGCCGGTGTACCCATGAAAATGATACGGAATGGATCTCTCATGCGATCTTCTGCTGTTTTTTTACGCGTCGCTTATACAGCTGTCTTTTCAGTGAGCTGATGCGGTCGATAAACAGTTTGCCGTCCAGGTGATCGATTTCGTGTTGCAGCACGACGGCACGAAATCCTTCGGCTTCCATCCGCATCGGTTTACCCCTGCGGTCAACGCCCTCCACCAGTACCCGGGCAGAGCGTTTGACATCTGAACGGAACTCCGGAACGCTCAGGCAGCCTTCGTTTTCCGATATCAGCTCTCCTTCGCTTTCGATCAGCTTTGGATTGATGATCACCTCGTACTGTCGCTTTTCTTCATCCGACATCTCATCAAAAACCAGGATACGGTTGGGGTTACCCACCTGATTGGCTGCCAGACCGACACCCGGTGCGGCATACATCGTCTCGGCCATGTCCTCGATCAGCTGCTGCAACTGTCCGTCGATGTTCTCCACCTCTCGGGTGGGCTGCAATAGAAAGTCATTGGGATATGTTATTATGTCCAATAGCGCCATCCTTTTGCCTCTATGGTCACGGGTTTTTATTTCTGATACGAGACCTGCATGATGTTGATCCCGTTGATCCAGGCCGATATCAATCCCACCAGGATGACCGGAAACATCTGGACAGCGTGGTTCGCCAGCGTAAAACCGGCGGCATCTTTCTCCGCCACGCCAAACAGCATCAAGGCAAACACGCCGCCGGCCTCCCACAATCCCCAAAATCCGGGCACCGATGGGAGGGCAATCACGAAACAGATGATAACCATCATGGCGGAGATTTCCGCCAGCGTCAATCGGATATCCGGGCAGCCGAGCGAAAATAGATAATAGGATATAGCCGCCAGCGCCCAGATACTGGCCGAAAGCGCCAGGCAAACGACCAACCGCTTGGGGCGTCTGATCAGCTGGATTCCGGCCCCCACGTTTTCGATGATGCCCACAGCCGGACGGCACAGTCGTTTCTCGACCCGCTGCTTGCCGCTCGAACCGAGAAAAAACAAGAACCGTGGCAGGAGCAGGACCAGATCGTTCAGCACTTTCCGGGTTCTGTGCACGCCGAGCAGGATCAAGGCCGTTACCAGTATCGCACTGGCGACCACCATGCCGTTGAAAATGACGGCCAGGGTATCGCGATTCAGTACGGACTGTCCAAACCGAATTTCAATGCTGGGATCGATTTGTACACCGGTCGAAACCCACACGAAGAGCAGCAGGAGCATGCTCAGATCAAAAACCCGTTCTACAACGACGGTCGCCAGTCCGGTTGTCAGCGGTATATCCGCCTGTCGTCTCAGTATAATCGGCCGGGCCAGTTCACCGACCCTGCCGGGCAGTACACAGTTAATCGCAAAGCCGATCATCAGCGGGTGAAACGCCTGCCAGAAGACGATTCGATGGGCAGCCCCCATAATGTACTGCCAGCGCAAGGCGCGCAGTGCAAATCCGAAGATGACCAGCGTAACCGCGGGAAGCAGCCAGATAAAATTGATCGACATCAGGTAGTCGACCAGCACGGGGAAGGGGACGTTGCGAAAAGCCAAATAGAGGGTAACGGCTGAAATCAGCGTCCCGAATATGATGGAGATGAACAGCCTGAGCGTCATTGAATCCCTGGTCACCGGTGAAACAGAAGGGTCTGTACCCTGTTTATCTTCAGCCGAGATGGGTCTGATGAAGGATATGGCGGGTCTCTGTCACATCTTTTTGTATTTGCTCCGCAAGCTCTTCGATACTGGAAAATTTCAATTCATCGCGGATTCGTTTGATGAAATTGACCCGGATCTGTTGGCCGTATATATTTTCTTCGAAATCGAGGATGTGCGCCTCCACCGTAAACACATGATCATCAAAGGTCGGACTCCATCCAATGTTGGCGACCCCGTCGTATGTGTGGTTGTTCCACTCTACCGAGACTGCATAAACGCCGGTTTTGGGGCAGAGTTCATCCTGCAGATTCAGATTCGCCGTGGGAAATCCCAGCAGCCTGCCGCCCCGGTTTCGTCCGGAAGTGACCGTTCCCCTGAGCTGATAGAATCGACCCAACATCGGTCGGACTTCGTCTACCATGCCGTCCATAACCAGTTCTCGAATCTTGGTACTGCTGATTCGGTCCGCTCCGGTCTCGGAACGTTGAATCCAGTCTGCCACGATCATTTCAAAGTCGAATAATTCAGCGAACGTTCTCAGCAGTCTGACATTTCCCTCACGGTGTCGACCAAAGGAGTAGTCCCTGCCGACGACGACCGCTGCCATGCCGATCTTGCGAATAAGAATGTCCTCGACGAACTCGCGTGGTGTCAGTGCGGCGAACTGTCGATTAAAAGGAATGCAGATCATGATATCGATACCGGTGCGGTCGATCAGTTCGATTTTCTGTTCCAGCAGCGTGATCAACGGGGGCTGGTAGTTCTTTTTCAGCACCTGCATCGGGTGCGGTTCGAACGTCATGGCCACCGATGTGCCGTCAATGGCCTTGCTTTTGTCGATGACTTCCTGAAACAGCGCCTGATGTCCTAGATGCACACCATCGAAATTGCCAATGGTAACCACGGCTCGCTGAAAAGGCCTGGTAATTTCGTCCAGGTTGTTGATGACGATCATAGCTGGATTCGACAAATAAGTTTCGCTTGACAGGACCTGCAAATGGGTATATCTAAGTCAACTCCCCTGAAAAATCAACACCTTTCAGGCTGTGTGCCGAAGTGGCGGAATTGGTAGACGCGCTAGGTTCAGGGTCTAGTGAGGGTTCCCTCGTGGGAGTTCGAGTCTCCCCTTCGGCACCATCTCCACCGCCGGTTGCCATCAACGGAGTTCTTGACTACTTTCTAAAAATTGCGTTTCAACGATATGAAATGCATTTGCCCAAGCATCGGCTCCGGTTGAAGAAAAAACGTAATCATTTATTGGGGAAAGAAAAGCCCGGTTGCAGAGCAACCGGGCTTTTTGTCTGGCAGGAACCGGATCGAACAGCCGGCAACGCTTGCGCTTGTCGTATGCTATCCGTCTCGAGCGTCGGCGGTTTGCAGGACTAATTTGCCTGATGGTTGATCTTGTCCCTGAGTCTGCCGGAACACTTGAAGGTCACCACCCGCCTCTCCGACAAGGTCATGGCACTGCCGGTGGCCGGATTTCGGCCGCGCCGCTGGCGCTTATCTTTTACGCAGAACTTGCCGAATCCGCTGATCAGCACATCCTCTCCGTTTTCCAGGGTTCTCTTGATGATTTCCAGCAGCGTCTCAACAGTTTCCATTGACTGCTTTTTTGAAAACCCGCTTTCTTCGCAGACTGTCTGGATGATGTCGGCTTTGGTAAGTGCCATGCAATCAACCTCCATGGTTCGGTCCGATTTTTTTGTAAGTGATTATACCAAGAAATTAAGACAGTTACAAGTCATGAATTGATAAATATTTGAGTTAACTCGATTTCGCCTTACCCGGGTCGGCAGACGAGGCAAGAAATTACTTAACCAGCCGTATTTTATATGTATTTTTTAAATGCTGCCAGAGTTCTCTAATGATAATCGCTGCAGCATCCTTGTCGCTCAACTGTGATGTACCTGCCTTTTTTATGCAGGATTTGAAAAGCTTGAGGTTTTCCGGTCCGGGGACGAAGTGGCTGCGCACGTAGAATCCCAATGAAGCGTCCAGGCCGGCAAGTTCGCCTTCGGTCATGTTGGCCAGCAGGGTTTTGTCCTTCAACGGCATGGCGGAAACCAACTCCGATACTGCTTTTTCGACTGTTTCCGGCGGGTTTGCGCGCACCGACGCCGGATTCGATAGACCGGCGGGCTTATCCGTGGTTCCGGTCGAAACCGCTCTGGATTGATCGAGCCAGTAAACACCGGTCAGAATCTGCAGGGTTTTGGAATAAATCTCCGGGTCTTTGCCGGCCGAAGATCCGGCAACGTTCAATACTTGAATCCTCTTGACGGTTATCCAATCCGAAATGATCCGAACCGCTTTAAAGGCCGGGGTGCGAATCAGGTCAATGTGAAGATGATTCCGCCGGTGCCGGACCGCATAATCGAGGGTCAGTTTGGATCCACCGGTTAGGCGTCCGTGGGTGAGAATCAATGTTCCGTCGGCCTTCAGGACGTTCTTCTCGGTGCGCCTGGGGTAACTCTCGGTGGGCATTTCTTTGAGCAG
>JAHEIV010000351.1 GCA_024639205.1 Deltaproteobacteria bacterium
GACGTCGCCCGGCACCGCATTTGAATTTTATCGCAATGATGTTTCCAGGTAGTTGAGGGCTTGGGGCGCATCCCCCGAAAAGTCACTATTCGATGGCGGCACGCAAACGGTTGAATTCGCGTTCTGATTTGGCCGCCATAAAAAAGTCGCTTTCAGTGAGACCATTGATTACATGGGTCCAGATTTCGACTTTGCACTTTCCCCAGGCCAAATAAATGTCCGGGTGGTGGTTTTGCTCCTCGGCGACCGCGCCGACATTATTTACAAAGGTCAGCGCCCGGGCGAAATCTTTGAACTTGAATAGCCTTTCGAGGTGTCCTTCCTCGTTGATGGACCATCCGCTGTCGAGCTGATCCAGCATTTCCAGGGTCTCCGCCCTTTCCATTGGCGGAGCGCCGCGGCGGCTCGGCACGCAGTCGTTGTCTGCAAGGTTCAATTGATCCTCCAATTCATTTCCGATTAAATGTCGATTGGGACAACCGTAAGGATTCGTAATTTTTTTCGACAATGAAAATTGGACAGTTGCTAAAGCATACCCATCTTATCTGATAAATGCAAATATTCGGATCACGAAAATTATTTGGAATAAACTGAAATGAAAACTGCGCTATCCCGGTCCCGTGCGGCAATTGGCGGTTTATGGCCGTCATGTCAAGGGCTGCCGCCCGGGCCGGTTCGATTTGTGGCGGCTATTTGGATCTGGGCCTTGTACTCCTGCGGAATTCCGGGACCAACCGCTTCAGTCGATGATATCGATCGCATACCGCGTATGCGAACGCCTTCCGATGGGAGTCAGGGGCCGCCCTTGAGTTATCTGGTGAACGGTGATAATCGTAGCCGGCAAATCATCTTTGTGCATGGTACACCCGGGTCAGCTGAGAACTGGGCTGATTATTTGCTCGATGTGCCGGAGGGGCTGGAATATATCGCCCTGGATCGTCCGGGCTTCGGACAGAGCGGCCCGGACGGCGCCATTGGATCGCTTGCGGAGCAGGCCGCGGCAGTACAGCGTCTGCTGGAAACCCGCAACGGCTGCAGGCCGATACTGGTTGGCCATTCCCTGGGCGGTCCCATCGTAGCGTGGGTTGCGGCCGCAAATCCCGGGGCGGTGGACGGAATCATCATCGCCGCCGGTTCACTGGACCCCGCCCAGGAGCGCATTCACCCCCTGCAGCATCTGGGGGAGATGTGGCCGGTGCGACCGATGCTGCCGAGAACGATTCGAAACGCCAACCAGGAATTGATGGAATTGAAGCCGTGGTTGGAACAGTTGCAGCCGATGCTGGGTCAGATCCGTACGCGGGTGTTCATAATCCATGGAACCGAAGATGATTTGGTACCTTATGAAAATGTCGATTTCATTCGTCGGCACCTAACCGGTGCCGCCGAGGTTACAGTTGACCGGCTGGAAGGGGTCAATCACTTCCTGCCCTGGAATTCGAAGGATCGAATCGAGGCCGCCATTCAAACCCTGGCGCAGGACTGCGATGGAAAACTTTCTTGAGTTATGGAAGCCTAAGCCAATGCCCCGATAAAGTATTTTTTTCAGGGCGGAGCAATTATGGATGCCCATACGATTACCGGTTATCTGACATCGCTAGGCAGCGATCCGTTCGTGTTGGGAGTGGCCATCCTGTTGGCAACCTTTGTATTGGAAGATGCGGCCACAGCCGGGGCGGCGCTGCTGGCCGCCGACGGGATCGTGCCGGTGTCTGTGGCCATTCTCGCCCTTTTCGTCGGCATCACCCTTGGCGATTTGGGCTTATACGGCCTGGGCTGGCTGGCGGCGCGCAATGCCCGGGCCCGCCGAATGCTTCAGCACCGGGCCGCGCAGGATATGAGCAAGTGGATGCATCAGCGCGTGATCACGATGGTCTTCAGCGTCCGCTTCATCCCGGGTGCCCGCCTGCCTTCCTACACGGCATCGGGATTGTTCGGCCTGCCGTTCTGGCGTTTTGCCATTGCCACCACCCTGGCAGCGTCGTTGTGGACATCGGTGGTCTTTACACTGATCTACTACTTCGGAACCTATTTCCACGACCGGTTGGGACCATGGCGTTGGGCATTCGCCGCCGGAGCGGTTCTGGCGTTAATCCTGCTGCCCAGACTACGACAGGCAATGCGCAAATCAAAAACCGACGAAATTCGTGCGCCGGCCACAGCATCGCGCAATAAATCCGAGCTGCCGAGATCCGGCAACCGCCGCCCGACACCCGCCGATACGGCGGTGGGGTCGTCGTCTTTAAATACCGATAACCGCCCCCAAAGAGCCTCGCCGACCGTTTCAGCGTCCCTTGCGGACCCGCCTCGCATGGTTGTCGGCATCCCCGGAATGCCGCCAATCAACCTTGACCAAGCACCGCTGTCATTTTATGAATTTTGGCCGACCCGAATCTTCTACATCCCGATTGCGTTGACCTGGGCGGTTTTAGCGCTGCGTCATTTCGGCTGGTCGCTGCCCACAGTGGCCAATCCCAGTTTTCCGGAGGGCGGTTTTGTCGGCGAATCGAAATCAAAAATACTTGACCTGGTTCAGCCCGAGGGACGCCACTGGATTGCCCACCACACCACTTTTCGTCGCGATCCGGCAGGCGGATCGGCGGAGGCCGATCTGGCGGGCGCCAGGGCGGCGATTTTTGCCGCTGGTTTCTCTTTGCCGGTGGTGGCCAAACCCGATCTCGGTTGTCGCGGCGTCGGCGTGCGGCTGATCAAGAGCGAAGCCGATCTGGTCTATTACCTGACCCACTTTCCCAGAGGCCAGACCATCGTCTTTCAGGAGTTTGTGCCCCATGAACCGGAAGCGGGCGTTTTCTACATCCGCATCCCGGGCGAGGCCGAGGGTTTTATTTTTTCGATTACCCTGAAATATTTTCCCCGGGTGGTGGGAGACGGCCGCTCGACCCTGCGGGGGCTGATCGAACGGGACCCGCGGGCCGGTAAAATCGCCCACGTCTACCTGCCGCGTCACGCCGACCGGCTGGATCGCGTTCTGGCGAAAGGTGAGATATTCCGGCTTAACTTTGCCGGCAGTCACAGCCGGGGCACCATTTTTCGCAACGGCGATGAATACATCACGCCGGAAATGACAGCCGCCTTCGACAAGGTGGCCAAAACAATTCCGGAATTTTACTTCGGCCGCTTCGATGTGCGCTTTCCGGATTTTAAAAAGCTGCAAAAAGGCCAGGATTTCATGATTGTCGAAATCAACGGCGCGGCGGGGGAAGCCACCAGCATCTGGGACAGCAAGACTTCTTTGTGGGGAGCCTATCGCAAGCTTATTGCCCAGTTTGCCCTGCTGTTCGAAATCGGCGCCCGCAACCGGGCCCGGGGATATCGGCCCCTGGGAATCTGGCGGCTGTTCCAGCTCTATCAAAAAGAAAGTCGCCTGACGCGCGATTATCCCCAGACCGAATAGCAACGCCCGTATCCGGCAGTATTCCGGTCCAGAGAATTTTCGTGATGCCGAAACCTGAGCAATCGGAAACCGGCTATAACTATGAAATCTTTTTGAGCTATTCGCACCGGGACAAACCCTTTGCCGAGAAGCTCGAAAGGGCTTTGAGACGGTATCGTCCACCGATCGGAATGAAGGCCCCAAGGCGGTGTCTACGCGTTTTTCGCGACGACTCCGATATCACCAATCCAGAACCGGGGAGGCGCAGTGGAGACGATTCTAAAAAATGGAAACTTCATCACCATGGAAGAACATCCCAGCCGAGCCGAAGCTGTGGCCCTTCAGTTCGGTCGCATATACCGGGTGGGACGGGCAGCCGAAATCGAAAATCTGGCCCAGCCGAATACCACTGTTGTCGATCTAGCGGGGAAAACAGTTCTGCCGGGTTTTATCGATGCCCACAATCATTTCTGTCTGAATGCATTTCTGGTCGACCAGGTTGACTGCCGTCCGTCGGCCGGATGTGTGCGGGGAAAAGACATTGTCGAGGCGCTCCGCGAAAAAGC
>JAHEIV010000352.1 GCA_024639205.1 Deltaproteobacteria bacterium
ATCCACCTCATCGTCTGGTCCGACGACCGGATGGTGGGTGCCGCTCCCCTGTATCTGAAAGGCCACAGCAGTGGAGAGTTCGTATTTGATCATGCCTGGGCGGACCTGGCGCAGCGGCTGGGACTGCGCTATTATCCCAAGCTGGTCGGTATGAGCCCATTTTCACCGATCGTCGGCTACCGTTTTCTCATCGCACCGCAAGAAGATGAAAAACAGATCACCGATCTGATGCTCCGCACCATCGATCGATTTTGCCAGCAGAATCAAATCTCCGGCTGCAGCTTCCTTTTCGTGGATCCCGATTGGGGCAATCGAATGGTTGAACACGGTTTTATCGGTTGGCGCCATCAGAGTTACGTGTGGAAAAATCCCGGGTTTGGCACGTTCGAAGATTATCTGGCCGTATTCAATTCAAACCAACGGCGTAACATCAAGCGAGAACGACGGTCATTGAACACTCACGGGATTCGCATCCAGCCTTGTACCGGCGAACAGATCCCCCGTCGCTTTTTCCCTTTAATGTATTCCTTCTATGCCGCTACGAATGATCAATACGGGCCCTGGAGCTGTAAGTATCTGACAGAAACGTTTTTTGAGGGTCTGCACGATCGCTACCGTGACCGCATCGTTGTGATGGCCGCTTTTGATAACGAATCGTCCAACGGTATGCCACTGGGGATGTCGTTTCTGCTCAGAAAGAAAGACCGGCTTTATGGACGCTACTGGGGCAGTTCGCAGATGATCAACCACCTGCATTTTAATGCCTGTTATTACAGTCCGATAGAATGGGCAATTCAGGAAGGTATCCGCCGTTTCGATCCGGGAGCCGGATCACCCCACAAGGTGCGGCGTGGATTCGAGGCGGTGGCCAATCAGAGCCTGCACCGCTTCTACGAGCCGCGCCTGAAGCAGATCATGCAAACCCACATCGATGAGATCAATCGCCTGGAGCAGCAGCAAATCGACGATCTCAACGAGTTGCTGCCGCTGGCCGAGCCATCCACCGACAGGTATCTACCCAAGTAGCCTCCGTCAGAATATTTCATGGTTCTTCCATCCGGCTGAAAATTATCCATGATCCCGGCGGGTCGCTTGGGTATCGCTGCAGAACAGCTCGATGATAACGATCCGTGATGCAGATTGCGTATTATCGAATCAAGTGTTTGATCAGTGGATCGAGCAGGTTCTCGGCGAACACCTTCCAGTTTCCCCCCGGGTCGATTTCACCCTTCAGCCGACCTTTTCTCAGAAATGCTTTGACCCCAAAATCGGTCAGGTAGGTCAAGGCACAAAATTCATCGATGCTATAGGTCTTGGCTCCAGCCGTTGGTTTACTGCCGGTCTTGTCAGGCTTGGCTGTTTTGACCGGCTTTTTTGCCGCGGCAGGGGGCTTTGTTGCGGGTTTGGTGGTTTTTTTCTTTCCGCCAGCAGCAGCTTTCGCTGGTCCAGGGTCGCCGGCGCCACCAAATTCCCGAACGGCTTTGGACTTGAGCTGATTCTCGCCGATCATCCACCGGCCGGACCGCTTTTCCCCCTTGATCTTACCGTCACGGATCCATTTATTGAGGGTGGGTACCGAGATACCGGATAACTGGGAGAATTTGCTGGTGGTTAGCATTTTTGATTTTTGGGCCATCGCAACACTTCCTTTCACGCTGGAACCTATCTCAATAATAGCGGATCGCGTTATTCGGCAAGGCGCATGACGGGGGGTGATGAAAAAGCGGCGTATACACGGCAGGTGGTACGAAAGATCGGGGACTTAGGATCCTCCCCCGATACCTGTGGATCCGGCCCGTAACGCAGCCCTGGCGCCCTTCACGTATTATGTAAATAGGTTTTTGGTTGGGGTTCTGATCAGAGCGTCGGATACCACTCAGCCCGAACCGCTTGCTCTGCCAAGTCTTCGTTTCCTACCCGAATGAGGCACCGGAAGGACCGGATGCGTCATTGACACCAACGGGCGTCATCTTAACCGCTGATCGCGGTTGCGTCAAGCAAGACCCAGCCTTGAAAGGCGACGGTCAATGCAGTGCCGCCATCACCCGACTGACAAACCGCGGCAAACTCCAACCGGCAGACGTTGTATTTAATCCCAGCCTCACCAATACAAGTTTTTTTGACGGTATGATGATGAGAAACTGCCCCTGAAATCCCCAGGCCACGTACATGTCGGTTGGCAGCGCGGTCCAGCGTCGCTGATCTGGGCTGCCGGGATGGCCGGCATTCAGCCAGAAATGCGCGCCGTATTGTCCCTTGGGAGCAGCAGCGGTCGGTGTCCGGCTGTAGTCCACCCAACCCGGCGGCAGTATGCGCTGTCCCTGCCAGACTCCGTCCTGCAGATAGAGAAGACCGAACCGGGCCCAATCTCTGGCCGTTGCAAAGATATAGGAGGAACCGACGACTGTTCCGGACGGATCGAGTTCGATAATGGCATTTTTCATGCCCAGTCGGTTGAACAATTCCCGCCGGATAAAGGAAACGGTATGGCCGTATTCGGGTTCGACGATTGTGCGGACGATTCGGGAAATAATGTTGCTGGTCCCGCTGGAGTAATGCCACTTATCCCCCGGAGACGCTTCCAGGGGTTTGGATGCTGCGGCAGCACCAAAGTCGGAGCTCTGAAACAGCATGTGGGTGACATCCGAGGGAGGGGTATAGACTTCACTGAACTCAAGCCCGCTGATCATGCGCAGCAGTTGATCGAGAGTGATATGCTGCCGCGGATCTCCGGTGGCTTGCCATTCTGCCACCGGCACAGGGTCATACAGATTCAACTTCCCCTTGTAAACCAGTATGCCGACCAGGGCGTTGGTGACGCTTTTACTCATGGACCAACCGGCAAGCGGCATGAACCGATGAAAACCTTTCGCATAGCGCTCGGCAATTAACTGGCCCTGGTATGCAACACAAACCGCCCTGGTGCCCCGACTCCTGCCGGTGGCCAGATCCGTGAACGCATCCGAAACAGCTTCCTCCAGGCTTTCAATGTCCACCCCGGCCGGTATCCTGTCGGATGCGGTCGCGGTGCCCAGCGGCCAGGAAACGTCGCCCGGAAGATCGGGGCGGCCATCTTCGAGGCCGGTGGGAAGCCGGTCTATTTGATACCGGTCTGCCGGTATCGGCAACAGCGTGCACCCGCACCAACTTCGATAGTACGCCTGTTTTCTAAAGAGCCCGACCAGGGTCGCCGTCACCGTCTTCTCCACAGGATCTACATTCATTCGGATGAAGCGACTGAAAAATACCAGTGGATCGATGTCTTGTTGCAGGACTTCACTTGCCGAACGCTCGGATACAAACACGCCGGAGCACACGGATTTCGCGGCAAACCCGAGAAATACCGGAAATGCCCGGCTGAAGTACCAGCCGGAGCCGGCAATGAAAACCAGCAACCCCGCAGATAGGGCAATTATCCATATGGCAGTTCGACGACGCATCGTCCCCGCGTATCGCATCAATATGGTTCGGCCGTTTATTCGTAACACCAACTCCCGTTAAAAGCAAAGTTGGGGCATTCCGAAATCTGCTTTCCGGTTTTCATTCGAGAGGATGAATGCTATGGAAGATGTCCGCCTGATGGGGTAGCGATTTTCGTTCACCCCCGAGTGGAGGCAATCACTTGGCGCCGGCAAGACACAACGGTACACTGAAAGGTCAACCTTGAATCGAACCGAAGGATATTGGCTGCCCTGTACCTGCCTGATGAGTGCAATGATTCTCTGGGCAAGTTCCTTTATTGCGTTAAAGCTCGCATTCCGCAGTTATGACCCGATGGTGGTCATATTCGGTCGCATGGCGGTCGCAACCTGTTGTTTTTTCTTTTTAATTCCAAGACTCAGCAAAATCGACTACCGTCGTGGAGATTGGAAACCGATTCTTTTCATGACCCTTTGCGAACCGTGTCTCTATTTCCTGTTCGAAGCCCGTGCCCTATCCAATACAACCGCCGCTCAGGC
>JAHEIV010000353.1 GCA_024639205.1 Deltaproteobacteria bacterium
AATGTATCCCTTTGCCACCCAGAATCGCACAGATTTCTACAACCTCATGGATGTATACCTGGATGCAGTTTTTTTGCCCCGGCTCGAGGAGCTCAGCTTCAAACAGGAGGGACACCGCCTGGAGCTGGAACAGCACAACGAAGATCCGTCTTCCCGGCGTTTAGTATACAAGGGTGTGGTGTACAACGAGATGAAAGGAGCCATGTCTTCAGCGGACCAGGTGATGGCCCGGTCGCTGCTGCGGGCGCTTTATCCCTCCACGACGTATCACCACAACTCGGGAGGAGACCCTGCCGTCATTCCCCGCTTGAGCTTCGAGCAGCTGCGTTCTTTTCACCGGCGGCACTATCATCCCAGCAATGCCTACTTCTTCACATACGGCAATCTGCCGCTGGCCGATCACCTGGTCTTTATCCGCGAAAAAACCCTCGATCGGTTTAAACGCATTGATCCGGACACGGATGTGAAATCGCAACCTCGCTGGGACAGTCCGCAGCAGGTCGAATTTTCGTATCCATTGGCGCCGGGTGAAGAGCCGACTAAAAAATGCCAGGCCGCCGTTGGTTGGCTGATGGCCGATATTCGTGACACATTCGATGTGTTGGTTCTTGCTTTAATTGAACAAATCCTTCTGGGAAACGCCGGATCCCCGCTGCGCAAGGCCTTGATCGATTCACAGCTCGGGGCGGCCCTGTGCGATTCCGCCGGTTTTGACGCCGACAACCGGGATACCATGTTTGTCTGCGGACTCAAAGGGGTTGAAGAGAGCGCGGCCGGACAAGTGGAGTCGATCATATTTACCGTCTTGAAAGATCTGGTGCGCAATGGGATCGACAAGGATCTGATCGAATCTGCCATCCACCAGCTCGAGTTCCACCGGCGGGAAGTGACCGGCACCCCCTTTCCCCACGGAATCCGTCAGTTGCTGGTGATCGCCGGAACGTGGCTTCACCGTGGCGATCCGTTGCGAAGGCTGCAGCTTGACGATGACCTGGCGAAAATTCGTTCTGCCCAGGCCGACGGACAGTTTTTTGAATCTTACATCCAGCGGTTTTTCGTCGACAATCCGCACCGTGTCCGTTTTCTTCTCAAACCGGACCAACAAATGGAAGCCAGGGAAAACGCCCGGGTAGAAAAAGAACTGCAACAGCTTCAATCCGGTTTGCGGCCAGCCGACCTGGAGGCGATCCGCTCGGATACCGAAAAACTCATACAACTGCAGGAGGCGCAAGAGGACCTGGACAGTCTTCCCACACTCGGGCGGGGAGACATCCCGGCTGAAATCGAGAAGATCCGGGAAACCGACGCCAAACAGCAGCCGGCGGTGTTCGACTATGAACAAAAGACATCCGGCATATTTTATTACGCTGCCGCAGCCGGGGCCGGCCGGCTGGAAACGGAGCTGATCGGACTGGTGCCGTTTTACTGCTTTGCGCTGCCGAAGATCGGTACCGCTAAGCATGACTACACAAGGATGGCCAAGCGAATCGACCTTTACACGGGCGGAATCAGCCTTGGCGCAACGGCCCGAACCGCATTCGATGCCACCGGTGCGTGCATTCCTTACATCACCTTCAATGCCAAATGTCTGCAGCGCAACATAGAGCCGATGTTTGACGTAGTGGGTGAGCTGCTCTGTGAACCGGACTTCGAGAATGCCGACCGACTAAAGAATCTGTTGATGGAGTTTCGGGCCAACCTGGAGTCGGTGGTCGTGCACAATGGTCATCGGTTTGCCATCTCGCTTGCTTCCAGAAATTTTTCCGTTGCGCGGCACTTGAACGAAGTGTGGACCGGTATCCATCAACTCCAGCAGATCAAACAGCTGACGGACGGGATGGACGATGGTCGACTGGCCTCGGTATCCGAAAGTTTAAAATCGATCCATCAAACCCTGCTTCGCAGTGCCAACCTGAAAACGGCGCTGATTGGAGAACGGCAAGCCCTGGACCCGGCAGCAGCGCAGGTGGATTCGATCTATGCGAATTTCGACACAAACGGTCCGGCAGGCGAAAGCGGAGCCGGTTTTCGCCCGCCACTCATCGATTTTGCAGCGGCTGTTCCCAGAGAGGCATGGAGCACGGCGACCGCTGTCTCCTATGTTGCCCATGCCTTTGAAACCGTTCGCATGGAACACGCGGATGCACCGTCGCTTGCGATTATCAGTAAAATCCTGCGCTCTAACTTTTTGCACCGCGAAATCAGGGAGAAAGGAGGAGCATACGGGGGCTTTGCACTGTATAACCCCGAAGACGGTTTGTTCTGCCTGGCTTCCTACCGGGACCCGCACATCGCTGCCACCTTGAAGGTCTTTGAGCAGGCCGGTGAATTCATCCAATCCGGCAGTTTCAGCGAACAGGATGTAAACGAAGCATTGCTGCAGGTATGCTCTGAAATCGATAAACCCGATCCACCCGGCAACGCCGCGAGAAAGGCCTTCCATCGGAAGATCATCTCACTGACCGACCCGGCCCGCCAGCGATTCAAAGAACGACTGCTAAGCCAGACGCGCGAACAGGTTCTTACCGGCGCTGCCCGGTATTTTGATCGCAACCGGACAAAACCGGCCATTGCGGTTATTTCCAGTGAAGATCGAATTGCGGCCGCCAACAAACAGCTGGAAGTCCCTTTGATGCCACACCGCATTTAAACCGGATGTGCTGCAACAGACGGCGACCCTCCACTTTCGGTCATCACCATAGCAGGGAAGGAGTATAGATGCCTGGAAAACCAAACGATCACTATATCAACGAAGGGGTGGAGAATGTCCGTAGGCGTGGCAGCCGCATCGTAGCCACCCAATCGCAAATGCTCCCGGCTGCATCCCTGATGAAGGCTTCCGGTGTGATTGCGTCGCTGGAGGATTTGGACAAGCCTTTCGTTACCGTCATTAACTCCTACACCACCCACATACCCGGCCATGCTCATCTTGATCAGCTCGGTGAGGCGGCACGCCGCGAGCTGAAAAACCTGGGATTCAACGTCTGGTATGCCAACATCGGTGCCGCCATTTGCGACGGGATCGCCATGGGCCATTACGGGATGAAGTACTCTCTGGCTTCCCGGGAGTTGATAACCGACCAGATCGAATCGATTGTCGCCGCCCATCCCTGCGACGGCTGGATCGGTATCGGAAACTGCGACAAGATCGTGCCGGCTATGTACAATGCGATGGTGCGGCTCAACATCCCGTCCGTTTACGTATCCGGAGGTCCAATGCTGGCCGGCTCCCGGGGAGGCGATCTCATTTCCGTATTCGAAGGCGTCGGCAAACACGCCGCCGGCGGTATCAGCGACACGGACCTGAGAGAGCTGGCTGAAAATAGTTGTCCGGGTTGCGGATCCTGTGCCGGCATGTTCACCGCCAATTCCATGAACTGCCTGGGAGAGGCGATCGGTCTGGCCTTGCCGGGAAATGGGACCGTCACGGCCGAGATCTGGTCGGATCCGGAAAAAACGACGACCAAACTGAACCCGCAGCGCATCCGGCTGGTGCAGGATGCGGCCGCCGCACTGAAAGGCTGCATGGACAACCATATCCTGCCTTTGGATATTGTAACCCGGCAGGCAATCGACAATGCCTTCGCTACCGACATGGCCATGGGCGGCAGTACCAATACAGTGCTGCACACATTGGCCCTGGCAGCTGAAGCCGGGATCGAATACGACCTGGATCGAATCAATGAAATATCGGCAAGAACACCCTGTATCTGCAAGGTCTCGCCCTCCCGGCCCGAGGTGCATATCGAAGACGTTCACCGGGCGGGCGGTATTTTAGCTATCCTCAAGGAGTTGGCCCGGGACAGCGGATCGGTTCTGAACATGGCGGTTGAGACGGTGGCGGGCAAACTGGCCGACGGGGTTGAAGCCGCCGCCGATCCGGACGGGGATGTCATCCGCACGCAAGAAACCGCTTTCACTCCAGATGGCGGACTGGCGGTTCTGTTCGGGA
>JAHEIV010000018.1 GCA_024639205.1 Deltaproteobacteria bacterium
GGCGCTGAAAACCGGCGACATCCTCTATGGCAGCAGTCCGAATCTGCATCTTGGGGCGGCCGGTCGGCATTTTGATCTGAACGCCGTACCCGCATACCCCAACGACTGGCAGTTGCGGGTGTTGTTGGGCCCGCAGGAAGAGCAGTTCAATACGTCCGGAATCGACACCCTGCTCCATTCCGTTTACCTCGTTTCGCAGAAATCGGACCGAACCGGAATCCGTCTGGAAGGGCCTGAGATTCAAACCCGACCGGATCTTCCCGGGTCGATCGTCTCAGAAGGGGTCGTAGCCGGCGCGATTCAGGTTCCGGGAGACCTGAAACCGATCATTATCTTAAACGAGACAGTCAGCGGCGGGTATCGAAAAATCGCCACTGTGATTTCGGCAGACCTGCCGCTGACAGCCCAGATGGTTCCGGGCGACCGGGTTGCGCTTCAGGCAGTCTCCCTGTGGGAAGCCCGTGAGGCGCTCTGGCGCATGGAGGAGAAGATCGCCCGCCTCAGAAATCGGCTGCAATGAAAAATCTGTCAGCAGCGGTCGTTTCAGCTGGAGCAGCTGGATTGCGGGAGCGCCGCAGACCGATGAGTGTGCCTATTTGACCCCCGGTTCGGGTGAACGGGTATTTGCCTGCGCCCAGGATCAGCAGACGCCATTCGTGCTGTCGTCTTTCTAAATCGAAGCTTTTGTTGACGGTTTGCTCTTCGTGCGAAAGCCGAGCGCGCACCGATATCCGATACCCAACATGGACGTGCTCGCCGAGCCTCGAACACCGAAAAAATAATTTCACATCGACCCGCAATGGCAGGATCAAAGTGGCCGTTAAAAAAAGGATTGAAATCGATTTTTGTTTGCGGTGGTCAAACTATCCGGTTTCACCCCCGCCGGAACCGTCACCGTTTCTGACCCCACACGGCGTAAACCGGATCGGACAGCTGCAGTTCCGGGAAATACTTGTCGTAAATCGGACGCGGATAGCCTCGAATAGAAAAAGTCTCGAGCGCAGTAAACTCTTCGGTGTTACGAAAGTACTCCAATACCAACCGCATGCGCTCGAAATCGTGTAATTCGCGCCAGATTCGCACCACTTTCGGAGGAAACCAGCGATTGGAGAAGGTAACAATGAAACTCCCGTTTGTTTTCAATATCCTGGCTACCTCGTCGAATACTTCCAAAGGCCGGGTCATGTACTCCACAGACACGGTGCAAATGACGGCATCAAAGGAATTGCTGTCGAAAGGAAGTACCGGATTCCGATTGATGTCTTGCACCACGATCCGGCCGAGCTGCTCATTGGCGGTCATTTCGGATCGATTCATCCCCAGGCCGCTCAGCTCCAACGGATTCAACCCGGGCGGTATATGAGACACCCAGCTGCTCATCAGGTCCAAAACGCGCATGTCCGGCCGCAGGATTTTGGCATAGATCGACTCGATCAATTCGACCGCCTGATCGTCGAGATGATTCACGAAGCGGGGCAAACGGTAAAACTGCTCGTCCGGTGATTCGTCGGACCGCTCAAACGGTGTCTGTGAAAAGAAGTCCGTGCTTTCCGTGCCATTGGTAAGTTGCATTCCCGGTCCGGTGGTCAGGTTCCCGACCCAGTCGATGCTGGTTCCGCCGCGTTCGACCCCTTTGGTTCGCACATTTTCAATGTCGATCTGCAGCTGCGTGTCCACGGCTGCCAGCGGATGGTTCAGGTCAACGGTGAGCTTGGATGCCTGCACATCGATACAGCGAATCGGTTCGGTGTTCTGCGGAAAAACACCGGTCAATCCGTCCAGCAGCCCCTTGGGGTAATACCGCCCGCGCTGGGGGTCGACCCGGGTACCGTTGGGCAGCCGGCCCCGAAAACGGCTCATCGGGATGGTGAGCACCCGTTGCGGTTCATGGCGCGGGTAAACCACTCCGGCAGGTATCGCCATGGTCGTCGTATCTCCAGCGTGCTTGCCCATCAGGTTGAAATAGATGTTTTCCGGCAGGATATCCCTCCAAAAGTTAACACCGCGAGCGTAGTAGCGCTCCGTGTGGACGACTGACTGGCTGTCGTACGACAGCGTGAATAAGATGTCGGCGAGCGTCTCGGTGCCAATCGCCGGTTGGGTCTGCAGTTCGCTTTCGAGCTCCGTGGCTTCATTCATTTTTGATCTCCCTTATCGTGTCTCCATATAAAAACGATTCGATAACCGTAAGGTGATCTCTGACGGCAGAAAGTCAACGGCAAGAAATACAGGGGCGATTGGTAGGTTGATGCTACTGCTATGAGAGCGATAGCAGATAGGAGCGAAGGTTGGTTTTCCGGTTGCTCAGGCCCAGTTTTTTGCGGATGTTTTTGCGGTGAAAGTCCACGGCGTTGGTGGACACGCTCAAGATATCGGCGATCTCTTTTGTGGCGCGGCCGGCCTTGACCAGCGAGGCAACCTGAAGTTCGGTGGGGGTTAACACCAGGTTCAAAGACGACATTTTCTGCAGAAAAGGCGATATGATTTCATTCAACTGTTCTAAGATGATTTCCAGGTATGCCTGCTGACGAGCGTCCAGACGCGTGTTGCCAAGTTTTTCAATGTAAGGCGTGCACATCTGCTGCACATTTGCCACCACCTTTTCCTCGAGCATCCGCTTGTCTTCTTCCCGCTGCCGCAGGATCACTTTCAAGGCGGTGTTGGCCTCCTCCAGGCCCTGGGATTTTGCCTCCAAATCACGTTCTCTGACCTTGATGGTCTCTTCGGCCAGTTTCAGCGGGGTGATGTCTTCATGGCTGACCAGAGCACGGTAGGGACTCGGCGGTTGAATCCGCATCACCCGCATGTAAAACCACCTCTTCTGCGTTGGGCTGTGGCAGGGATAGTCCATGGTGAACTCGTCCAGCTCTTCTGCGATGACCGCTCGAATCCCCCGGGCGGCCTTGCGTGCGAACTCGGCTTCTTCACCTTGTTTTGCGGCCGCATCACATACTTCCAGGTAATTGATCGCAATCGGCTCCGGTTGCTCCTGGATCTCGTTTTCCTGCCCAAACTGCCGCCAGGCACGGTTGGTTTCCAGAATAACGCCCTGCCGGTTTAAAATGGCAATGTTGGCCGACAGCGAGTCGAGGATGGTCCTGTCAAAGGGGCTGAGTTGTAAATTGTCTTGCATACGGCCATGTTCATCGTTTGCCTGCGATGCCATAATGTTCCTCAACTGTTCACCGCCGGATGAGCTACCCCGGCTGACGTTTGTACTGTTTAAAAAATTGCCATATGAGCTCGGCCGCATCGAAGCCGCGCAGCGGGTTTTGCGCTTCGAGCCGGTCAGTAAAAAACGGCCCCGGCCATTGGTGACCCCAGCCCCGCAAGGTGTATAGCTTGACAGCAACCCAGTCGCTGCAATCCATCCAGGAGCTGAGCTCGACGGTTCCTTCACGAAGTTCCCGTTTTTCCGGCAGCGGTTTACAGGCGTTCTGCCTGGCCCATAAGCTCGCCGATTCAAGTGCGGAGATGTACTGCCGCGCGTCGGGATTTTCTCCGCTCGCTCCGCCGTTGTAAGGAACCTTGTCGTCGGCGCTACCGTGAAAGGAAATCACCGGCAATGGGACCCGCGGCGGCGGCACCCGCCACTCGGGTTGGTCCGGATCGGCCCTGCCGCCGGCAGGACCGGCCAGGGGGGCAATGGCCGCCAGAGTCGAGGCCCGTTCGGCACCGTAGCGATGGGTAAACATGCCGCCGTTGGAGAAACCCGCCATGTAGATGCGGGCGGGATCGATATTTGCGAACCGGGTCGCATCGGCGATGGTCTCATCGATAAAACCAATGTCGTCTATGCCGTCTGCAGCCGCTTTTCCACAGCAGTGCCCGGCGTTCCAGTGCTGCAGGAAACCGAATATGCCAATGCCGTTCGGATACGCTGCGGCAAAACCGTGACGATCGGCGAGGGCGCTGAAACCGGTCTGCTTTTCAATCTGCTTTGCCGTGCTGAATGCGCCATGGACCACGATTACCAGCGGGATGGCGGTTTGCGGTCGGTAGCCGGACGGGAGGTGGATGCGGTAGCTGCGCGGCATCCCGTTGAAGCGTGACTGCGTTTTGCGCAAAACGGTTGTGCCGGCCGCTGCAGGAGAATATTCGAACGTCGACCGGCTGCATCCGGCGACGGCGATCCCCACCGCAGCTGCCAGCAGGCAAACCCGGGGAAGCGTTGATTTGCAGATGCTACCGGTCAAGGTGCCCCCTGTCGAGAAAAACCTCCCAGATATTTCTGAAGGTGGTAAAACTGTGCCCGCCATCCTCCGCAAAGACCTGTTCCGGAGGCAGCGTCGAAGCCAGCAGTTTGTGCGCTTGGACGTAAGGGTCGCTGGTACCGTACCCGAGGAAAATCGGTGCTGCGTCCGGCTGCTGGTTGTACTCTTTCAGCCACTGCCACAGCATGCGCTGCCAGTCCTTGTGTTTGTCGAAGCTGCCCGGCTGCCACTGTTGAACCCCGCCGGCGGCAACGATCTCGTCTATGATTTTGTCGTAACCCAAAAATGGACCGAGAGTAAGGATGCCGCTGATGTCATCCGGGTGGCGCTTCAGGTACAATACCGAACCGAGGCCTCCCATGGAAACTCCCACCAGCCAGATCTTCGTGTATCCCCGGGCCTTGGCCGGCAGGATGATATCGGTGCGCAGGCGCTGTTCAAGGGTGCGGTCTTTGTAGTATCCGAAGTGGGCAGCGGGGGCGGCCATGTCGTATGGAAGGCCCCTTGATCGGACCGCCTCCACCAAACCTTCGGTTGCGAAACATTTATGCCCGGCGATAAAGCAGCTGGTGGTGCCGCCCATGCCCTGCAAAAAGACGATCAATCCCTTGTTGTGAAGCGGATCGGACTCGTATGTCAGCGTCTCCAGCGGTTTTTTACCGCTGCAACCGCCGACAAGCACAGCCAGTATTATCACTGCTGCAAGGCGTCGAGCCATATTATCTCTCCAGTTAGCAATGATCCGGTGCTAGAAGTACTGATCCACTGCCGCTAGCATCTCCCGTGCATCGCGCTGAATGAAAACTTTCCAGGCGAAAACGCCGCCGGCGCGATCAATGTCCTGTGCGATGACCCAGTTGAGATCTTTTTCGAACCCGGACCGGTTCCGGTCCCTTACATGGAAATACTTGGCACGACCCCAGCGGTTCAACAGCCAGTCGGGCCCGATTTCAACCGACCGGGCCAGGTAGGAGTCCGAAAGCTGCCGGTCGCCGCCTTTCGATTTCGGCAGGGCCCCGTAATAGATGGCCAGGGAGAACTGAACCCCGCCGCCGCCCCAGTTCGGGTCGATGGTCTCGATTCGCTGTAAAAACTCTCCGCACCAGCTCATCCACTTCACGTTGACCACCTTTTCCGGCAGCCGCATCCCTTCCTTGAAGTGGTAAAAAACGGCGGTTACCCAGTAAAACATGGCGGGCACTTCCCGCCGGGTGAGCACCCCGCAGGCTTCCCACGGTTTTTGACCATCGTCCATTCGGGTGCGAAACGCAACGTTCGTGTACATGGCCCGTTCATTATGGCGCCGAGCGGTCTGATAGTGACGGATTTTTTCCGATCGCTCCGTTGTGTAAGCCGTGCCCAGAAGGATGTAGAGATGCCCTAAGTTCGTCAGGGCGGTGAAATCGGAAGCATCCACCGCCAGTACCGCCTCGTAGGCGGCGATGGTCGCCAGCAGATCAGGGCGGTTGCCGGCCGTAAGGCTGAGCTTCCCGGCCTTCTGCAGCAGGGGTGCGGTTTGCGTATCGGCAACTTCAGAAACCGATCGATCCCAATCCGCTTGCCAGGATACGCAGCCGGAAACAAGGCCGGCGATCAAAAAGGCGATCATTACAGCAGCGTTTGTTGCGGTGAGCTTTGGTCTCATATTCATCTCTTTCATGTCCGCATCTGCGACATCACTGTTCATAAAGGGCTTAGCGGACATCTGTCAAGAGTTGCCGGCAATTCATTCAGACGCCAAGCCGACTTTCAGCCAGCTTGAAACAGAATCATGCCAGGTGGGTTCAGATAGCGACTGTCACAGTCGGTTTCGCTTTGCGGCAGGACGCACACCGCAATTGCGGGGATCCGATGGGTCATCCCGGCGGAAAGGGGCACTCGCAGGGCGTCCGGCCACGGCGGGAAACGAGGAGCAGCGCTCGTCTTCGATAATCATGTCATGGCGGGACAAATCGGCGAATACGGCTCACACACACGGCGGCACCGCCTATCGGGCGGTTGCGGGTGGATTCGAGCGGTTTTGTACCGGGGGGGAGGATCGCCCGCAGGGTGGGATCGCTTATGTTTTTTCAGCCGGGTATTCAACCAGCGCATGATCAACGTCGAAGCCAAGGGCGTTTGGGCAAAACCGCATGCAGTGACAAGCCTGCGCGATATTTTTTCATGGTTTCACGAAAAATAGTCACGCACGATCCGATCTAACGGTTGTTGGTGATTAACATCGTTGCCGGATCGAGGAACAGTTCGGACGAACCGGCACCAGTGGCGGGTCCTTTCAAGGCTTTAATGTGAATGTCCTTGCCCTCCGGCTGCAGTTGCAGGATGATGTCGAACAGTTTGGCGATATCGGACAGCTGTCGCGGCAAGCCGGATTTTTCCGGGGCCTGGTGGCGGTGCGTGCGCACCGTAAACCACACGTGACAACCCCGTTTGCCGGCCATTTCTTTCAGTTCGGAAAGCGCTGCTCCGATTCCCTGCTCGAACGGATATCCATCGATGATAATCATGTGAGGGGTAAAGATGTCCTGTTCCGACAGGTCATTCACCCGCTCTTCGAGTTTCGGAACCGTGAATCCCTCGACTTGAAAAGTCATGATAAATCGGTGCGGCAGGAGCGTGTCCCAGAGCTCGTTGGCCTGGGAGACGGCATATTGTTGTGCGATATGACCAAAGACCTCTGTGTACCACAGGCTGACTTTATTTACCGGATCTTGCAGACTGATATGCAGTACGTTTTTCTTCTCCAGCATCGAGTTCAGTGCCAGCTGGACCAGCAGGGCGGTTTTGCCGACTCCGGCGCGTGCAAGCACGGCACCGAAACTCCCCGGTCTGAGGGCGTCCTCGGTGCTGTCGGCCTGCATCAACCGCAGGGGATTGCGCAAGATCAGATCATTTATCAACATCTTCAAACTCCTTTCCTTGATGCGGATCACTCGATTCGGGCGGTTCGCAGTTCCGGTCCGGGGTTTCGATGGGCCGGTTCGCTGATGGCAGACCGGCTCTGCGAGGCCATCCGGGCGCAGGCGGCTGCGGCTGGCCATCCGATCGCCTTCGGCGGTCCGTTCCTCCGCCTGCGAGCGGGAGGCAGCATTTTTTTTCAGCTCATTGACCAGTCGCATGAAAACAACAGCTTGATTTTACGGATTTGCCGATCAGGCGACCTTTTTCTTGGCTTCGGACGCCTTTTTTATCAAATCGTCAGTGATCGACTGCGGCACCGGCTTGTAGGAAGAAAATTCCATGGTGAACTGCGCTTTGCCCTGGGTCAACGAGCGTAAAACCGTCGAGTACCCAAACATTTCGGCCAGCGGAATCCGGGCTTCGATAACGCACATCGGGCCTTCGTCCTGGGAGCCGAGTATCATGCCTCTGCGCTGGTTCAGCGAACCCATCACGGCCCCTTGAAATTCCGAAGGCGTTTCCACTACGACATTCATGATCGGTTCAAGCACAACCGGCCGGGCTTTCGGGTAGGTCTCCATGAAAGCTCCGCGGGCGGCCGCCATGAAAGCCATTTCGGATGAATCGACGGAATGCGATGCGCCGTCATCGATCACGACCTTGATGCCGGTCACCGGGTATTCCAGTTTCGGGCCTTTGTGCAGGCATTGACGGAACCCTTTTTCGCATGCCGGTATAAACTGTGTCGGAATCGCGCCACCGACAATCCGGTTTTCAAACACGAATTCCTCATCTTCCACCGGTTCGATGAATCCGGCTATACGACCATACTGACCGGCGCCGCCGGTCTGCTTTTTGTGGGTGTAATTGAACTCGGACATGCGGGTGATGGTTTCCCGGTACGCAACCTGGGGTTGTCCGGTTTCCACTTGCGCCTTGTATTCCCGGCGCATCCGTTCAATGTAGATTTCCAGGTGGAGCTCTCCCATGCCTTCAATGATGGTCTCGCCGGTTTCCTGGTTGACGTAAGTCCGGAAAGTCGGGTCTTCTTTGGTAAATCGGTTCAGGGCTTTTGATACGTTAACCTGGGCCTGGTTGTCTTTGGTAGTGAGCGCCAGGGAAATGACCGGCTCCGGCACAAACATGGAGGTCAGGCTCAGGTTCATTCCGGGCTGGACGAAAGTGTCACCGGAGGCGCAGTCAACCCCGAACAGGGCGCCAATGTAGCCGGCCGGAATAGCGTCGATGTCCTCCATCTGGTCGGCGTGCATGCGCACCAAGCGTCCGACCTTAATTTTCCTGCCGCGGTTCGCGTTGATGATCGTCGATCCCTTGGACAGTTTCCCCTGATAGACGCGGACATACGTAAGCTGTCCATACTGCCCGTCTTCGAGCTTAAATGCCAGCGCCACCAGAGGCTTTTTCGAATCGGTGACCAACGCAACCGGCTGCTCGGCGTTGTCCCTGTCGAGGGCTTCGTTCGGTACGTCCGACGGACAGGGCAGCAAATGCGTCACTGTGTCCAGCAGCGGTTGGATCCCTTTGTTTTTGTAAGCGGACCCCATCAAAACCGGAGTAATTTCGCGCGTCAGAGTGGCTTTGCGCAGGGCGGCGTAGATTAACTCCTCGGTTACGCTTTCCTCCAGGGCAGCTTCCATCAGTTCGTCGGAGAACATGGACGCAATATCAATGAGCGCCTCACGCTTTTCCAGCGCCGAGGCCATCAGATGTGTCGGTATTTTCTCTTCCCGGATCGATTCTCCATTGTCACCGTCAAAGTACAGGGCTTTCATCGAAACCAGGTCGACAATGCCTTCCAGGTCGGCTTCCAGCCCGATGGGTATTTGCAGCGCGACGGCATTGTGTCCCAGTTTTTCGCTCAGCTGTCGCATCACCCGGTCCGGGTTGGCGCCGCTGCGATCGCACTTGTTGATGAAGGCAATCCTGGGGACCTTGTAGCGCTTCATCTGCTGGTCAACTGTAATCGATTGCGACTGAACACCACCGACGGCGCACAGAACCAGAATGGCGCCGTCCAATACCCGCAGCGACCGCTCGACCTCGATGGTGAAATCGACGTGGCCAGGGGTGTCGATGATGTTGATTTCATATCCTTTCCACTGACAAAAGGTGGCTGCCGATGTGATGGTGATTCCGCGTTCTTTTTCGAGTTCCATCGAATCCATGGTGGCACCCACACCGTCTTTGCCCTTCACGTCGTGCATCGCGTGGATGCGATGGGTGTAATAGAGTACTCTTTCCGTCAGTGTCGTTTTTCCCGAATCGATATGGGCACTGATGCCGATGTTCCTCACCTTACTTTGATCTGCTATCATTCTGCGAATCCTCTGGTTTCTGGTAGTCCCTCCGCATCCAGTCTGCGGTAAGGGGTGCCGTCAACGAACCATAAAAAAATCCCTCATTTGGATTGCTGTTTCCAGATGAGAGATTCTTCTCAGTCGTTGCTGGAAGACCTGAATATTTAACACATTTTACAATATTGTCAAGATCAAAATCCGATTCGACTCAAAACCGTCCAGTCTTGCCGGGGTGTTTTCTTTTGCGATATCGGCGCGTAAGCGGGCGCTCGCGCAACAGGACAACCGTGGCGCCTGCACCGCCGTCGCATGCACGGGCGCTGGAATAGGCCATCACCCAGTGCCGCCAGGGGCCGGCTTCCAGCCACCGGTGAACCATGGCCTTGAGGACCGGCTTATCAGGAGAAGACAAGCCCCGTCCGTGAATGATCAGAACGGCTCGTTTACCGGCAGTTACGGTATCTCTGAAAAATGCCTGGAGCGCTTCTTCGCCCTGCACGGCACTGAGGCCGTGCAAATCGATATGATCCTGAATGGAAAATTGCCCTTTGTGCAGATGTCTGGTAATAGTCGGAGGGATGTTTTTACCGACACCTTCGCGGTATTCGGGGGTGTCGGCCACATTAAAACCTTCGCCGGTATCGACCAGTCGATGCAGACGCTCGATCGCTTCGCGGTCTGAGCCCTGCACACGGGGTGGTTCGAGCGGTGCCGGGGTAGGGGTGTGCCGCGTGCGCGAGCTGAGACGAAGGGGAACCACGCCGTCCATGGCCTTCCTGAATAGCTGCCGCTCGGCCTCCGGGTCAACCGCCGATTTATCGCAGGGGGTTGCGACTTCCGGTTCCGGAGAGCTCGGCGGCAGGTTCTTCCTTTCCATCCAGTGCCGCAGTTCTCGGAAGGACCTGAGTCGCTCTGGGGCTCTCGTCTTTTTCGTCATAAGCCACGAATGCGTCCTTTTCCTGGAATCTTCATGAAAATAGATGAGCGGTGGAGACCATCGCCATCGACAGCTGTGCGATCGATCGGAGAGCGAACCCGCACAACCAGCTGATATTTCAATGGATTTCGCTCGAACTCATCCGTTTTCATCCGTCCGGTGGCGCCGGAGGCATCGGTGTAACGGATTTTACGGTCTTTTGCAGAGCCGGCAAAGGACAAGGGCTCGGGCCAGCGAACTTCGGCTGCACGCCTGGATGCTTTTTACATCAATGCCTCCGGGTCGTGCGCCACCGTGATACCACTATACCGTATGACATTTTCATTGTGATGACAACCGGCGTTCAGGAGGATGCAATGGATGTGAAACAGCACGCTGCCAGCAAGCTGGTGTCGGCCGAACAGGCCATGAGGAGAATCAAAAGAGGCAGCCGGGTTTTTATTGGAACCGGCTGTGGGGAGCCGCAGCATCTGATTCACGCCATGGTTCGCAACCAGGCCCTGCAGGACATCATGATTTATCAGATGCTTTCTTCAACCCTGGCCCCGTACGTGGACGATTCCTCCTTTTTGAGGCGTTTTTACCTCAAGCTGTTCTTCATCAGTGTTTCCATGCGAAAGGCAGCTTTTGAGGGCCGAATCGATTACATCCCGGCCTACCTCTCCCAAATACCCCGATTGTTCACCAGTCAGCGTATCGGTCTCGACGTGGCCCTGATCCAGGTCAGCCCACCGGACTCGTTCGGATATTGCAGCCTCGGTGTCTCGGTGGACATCACCCGGGCGGGTATGGACAGCGCCCGACTCGTCATCGCCCAGGTGAATCCTCGAATGCCCCGTACGTGGGGTGACAGCTTCGTACACGTGGATGAAATCGATGTTCTCGTAGAGCACGAGGAGCCCCTGGTGGAAATGAATCCCGGTAATTTAGACGAAGAAGTAGCGCGCAGAATCGGGCATTATGTGTCCCAGCTGGTGGATGACGGCGCCACCCTGCAGATCGGATTCGGTCGTGTGCCGGACGCTATCCTGCGCTACCTGGACAACAAGCGCGATCTGGGAATCCACACCCAGGTCATTACCGATGGTTTCCTGTCCCTGCTGGAAAGCAAGGTGATTACCAATCGCAGAAAATCGCTTCTGCCCGGCAGGGTAGTTGCTTCCCTTTGTATGGGGTCTGACCGGTTATACCGGTACGTGGACAACAACCCGATGTTTTATTTTCGGTCCTCCGAATTTGTAAACGATCCCACCGTCATCGCCCGCAATGACCAGCTGATCTCGATCAGCTCAGCCCTGGAGGTGGATCTAACCGGCCAGGTCTGCTCGGATTCCATGGGATACCTGTTTTACAGCGGTATTGGTGACCAGGTCGATTTTCTGCGCGGCAGCGCCATGTCCCGAGGCGGATTTTCCATCATCGCCCTGCCGTCCACAGCTCAGAACGGGAATGTATCTCGAATTGTCTCCCATCTCAGTGAGGGGGCAGGAGTTGCCACCACCCGGGGAGACATCAATTTTGTGGTGACCGAGTACGGCGTTGCGGAACTGCAGGGCAAGGGAATTTACCAGAGGGTTATGGAGCTGGCCCAAATTGCCCACCCGCGGTTTCGGGAGCAGCTTATCGCTGCCGCCAAGCAGCACCGCTACATATTCGCCGACCAACTTCCACCTTCCCGGGAAGATCTGCTTTTCCTGGAGGATTATAAAAGCACCCTGAAATTGAAGAACGGGAAAACCGTTGAGTTTCGACCCCTGCTGCCGTCCGACGAGTTCTCCTATCGAAATTTCTTTTATTCCCTGCAGGAGAAGACGATTTATCTGCGATTTTTTCATAACAAACGTCTTTTTCCCCACGAAATTATCCAACGACAATGGTCCAGCATCGACTACCGAAAGAACATTTCCATTGTCGGTCTGGCTCAGCACGGCGGTCACAAAGAAATGATCGCCATCGGATCCTATGCCATGGATACCGAGACCCATGCGGAGGTGGCCTTTGTGGTGCGCGAAGATTTCCAGGGGATGGGAATTGCATCCTGTCTTCTGGAAGCATTGGAAATCATTGCAAAAGAAAACGGTTTTCAAGGTTTCATTGCATCGGTTCTGCACGAAAATACTCCCATGATCCGGGTCTTCAAGAAACGCTACCCCCACCTGCGAAAGCGCCGGGAGGAAGGTGGCGAATTGGCATTGTTGATGGACTTTTCCAAACCTTCCGATTAAACAGCCGCCTGCGCTCGATTCATTCCGCCCGCCTGCGCCCAGCAGGACGCCCCTGTGCTCAATTTTACATTTGATCAAAGGTAGGACGTTGTGGTATCCTTAAGTGTTCAAAAGTGTTCCAAATTTGCTGATTTACAAACCTTTTTTGCGTTGTAGCCTCTGCTTTACCGCATCCGGTTCAAACGCATCTTACACTCGGGGAGGAAGTCCATTGTCTTACACCCTTGGTCAAGAACAACTCGATGGAATAGAGGAGATCCTTCAGCGTGATCTTATCGATGTTGGTGTGCGTTGTGTATTCCTGATTGACATGGCCGGCAACATCATCGCCAATCGGGATAACGGAAAGATCAAGCACGACGTATACTCTCTGGCGGCACTGGCAGCGGGAAACTTCGGTGCCGTCAGTGCGATGGCCAAAATCATCGGCGAGGGTGAGTTTTCACTGCTGTTTCACAAGGGGAAAAAAGAAAACATTCACTTTAACAAGATCATTACCGAGTTTTTATTGATCACGATTTTCAGCAACGACATCTCATTGGGCTTTTTGCGTCTGAAGGTGAATGAAACCGTTGAGAAAGTCAAGCAGGTCCTCGAGTCGGTGCAGGCCTCCTGAAGTCAACGATCTCCATGGAATCGGCGCTGTCGTATTTGTCTGTTCGGAACGTCAGCAGGTAACAGCAGATGGCATTTGTAAATCCGAAAAAAAAAGAAGTTCAGGTGAAAATCGTTTACTACGGTCCCGGAAGAGGGGGCAAGACGACCAACCTGGAATACATATACCAAAAGTTCAGCAGTCGGATCAAAACGGAGATGGTTACGATCAAAACCCACGGGGATCGAACGCTTTTCTTCGATTTTCTTCCGTTCGACATCGGAAAGGTCAACGGCTATGATGTGAAGATTCAGCTATATACCGTTCCGGGGCAGGTAAAATACAACGCGACCCGACGACTGGTGCTGCGGGGAGTAGACGGCATCGTATTCGTGGCAGATGCTATGGCCGTTCGGCGTGAAAAGAACATCCTCTCGCTGAAAAACCTGCAGCAAAACCTGGCAAATTACAAAAAGAGCGTTTTTAAAGTGCCGATTGTTCTGCAGTACAACAAGGTGGACCTGTCCGAGCAGGGCATACCGCTGCTGCCCATTGAAACGATGGATAAGGACCTGAATTCGAGACTGAAAACCGCCTCGTTCCCTGCCAGTGCGTTGACCGGAACAAACGTTGTGATGACAATGAAAAAGATCATTTCAATGACAATGGCTGCGATTATCAATGAGTTGAAGTAGGGGGAAAATCCATTGGCATCCGAAAAAACAGGGGACAGTTTCGCCGAGGAAGTCGAGGATCGACTTGAAAATCTCTTTGGTGAAGACGTGCCCGAAGAAGACGCCGCCACCGAATCGGCAGACCCCGAGGACTCTCCGCTAAGGGAATTGAAAGCCATCGTCCTGTCGATAGACTGGGAGATCACCGACGAGGTCATGATACGCTTCGCAGATCAGATCGCTGATTTGCAGGATGTCTTCAAGGACGATAAAGTTGTTCTCATTTTTTTGCAGCTGCTGGGCTCTATCAGCGAATATATCCGTATCAATCTGGGCAAGTCACACCCCGATGCATTTAAAATATTGAGTTCTCTTTACAACAACCTCGATGCGGTGGTTCACACGGAGGGGATGACCGATACCGAGAAAAGAAAAACTCTTTCCACCGAACTGGCGAAATACAAACAGCTGAAGGGCCGGTTGGTGCCTGCAGAAACCCCGGCGAAATCTGAAGAAATCCTGACGGCTGCCGAGGTGATCACACCGCCCCAGAAACCGAAACCGGAGATTGCCGACGCTGTTGAGGAGATCAAAGGGTTGATCCAAACCGAGCTGCAGGCTCTTCGGAAAGAGATCCAACAACTGAAAAAAGCGTTGGCGGCGAAAAAGTAGGCCCCGAGAAAACCGGCGACGATGCAGGATGCAGCAGAGGTCGTACCATGGTGGACCTGAACGGAGACATATCCAAGCTGGTGTTCCGACAGGTTTTGAAAAACGACGTGGGTGACATCTCCATCGACGGGCAGCTGCTCGGGATCTTTCTGGAACTCGACGGGGA